>JADMIH010000030.1 GCA_015478675.1 Chloroflexota bacterium
GTACGGGTGGGCGGTACTGAAGGTGTAGCGGTACGGATCGCCGAAGTAGCCGTAGGAGTAGGCGTGCCGGGATTGCCATTGGGCAGCGGAAGTGTGCCGCCGTTGTAGTAAGCAGCCACGTTGAGGCGGATGTAGCCACCATCATCATCGGCCACCGTCGATGTCAAATTGTTGCCGTTGATAGGCGCGGGGTTGGTGATGCCGTCACCCTTTGAGTCGAAGTAGTGAGACTGCCCGCCTGCGCCGGCTCCGAACATGAGCCCTATTACGCCGTAGTTAGCCCACTCCGTCATGTGAGCACGGCCTGTGGAAGCGTTCAGAAAGTATTCAGGGCGATTGTCCTGATAGTGCCCATCAGTGTTGTTCTCTGTGCGGTACTGCTGGTTGCCGTTGGGCACCTGCCACATCAGAGAGCGTTTGTTGGTGGAGGCATCTATGCGCCCAAGCCAGGCGGCTATTGTGTCGAAGTTGGGTTGCTGGCTGCTATCGTTCCACCATCGGTTGGAGCCTTGCGTAATCTGGTAGTATGCGGCGTCCCTGTCTAGAGGTGAGAAGAAGTTGAGACCATAGCCTGGGCCGAAGCTGTTGTGGTATGTGGCGGTGCGGTCTGCGTGCGCCTGCCAGTTGTAGTTAGGGTCGTTGCGCAACGCAATTGTCAGGTCGTAGTCAGCGCCCCAGAGCGAGAGGTCCTGCCCCAGCACCACATTAGGTGCGTAGAGGTCGCGAAGGTGGGCTAGAGCCTGCCAGAAGTTGCGGAAGTTGTCGGCCATGCCCGCAAGCTCCGGCACTCCCGACCCTCCCACCTTGGTCGGCTGAAGCGCCGCGTTATCCCCGGTGTTGGAGGGATTCTGCATCATCACCCCATCGAGGTCAGGCTCGACGTTGACGAAAGCCGGACGGCCGTCGTTCATCTGCTGCATGAGGGCCTTAAAGTCGTTGTAGTAAGCGCTCATCGCGCCCGCGTTGTTCAAATTGCTATATTCGTCATAGTACGGAGCCGACTGCAGGATGTTGTAGTAAACAAAGCCCGGTATGTATCCGCCCTGCCGCGATTGCGACACGTAGTTGGCCGCGTATCGCGTGCCCCACGTTTGCCAGCCCCCGCCAGTATTTACTCCACCTGCCAGGTATTGGTAGCGGTAGTCATAAGGAATATTGGACTGCATGTCCGACATACTGCCATTGAATAGCCCGTACCCAAAATGATTGGGAAGGCCTGAGGGAATCGGCGGGAGACCGGAGGCCCCGGCTGGTGGTGTCGTCTGAACGCTCAGTCCAACCGTTCCTGCGACGAAGAGGATGACCATAGATAGTGAGATTCTAATCTTATTTTTCAATTTGCCTCCTGTAGATCGCACGGTGCCGTGTGGTCAGGTTCTGATGCTGTGCCTGCTCATTCTCATTGTGCAGATAGCAGCCCAAAGACCCGTTGCGGCGACGCCGATCGTTAGCACGGCGGGTGAAGCCTGCGGTGCCATGTAAAGAATGGCTCTATGAGCCTGTTTAGTTGTTTGGGGAATGGAAACGCCGGTTGAAAGGCGCGGGTAAAAAGGATAGCGGACGAGCGTCCGCGAGGTAGAGTTCTCGATGTCGAATCTGGCGCACCGGATTCGAGCACCTGCTGTGAGATTGGCGGCCCAGAACTGTTGTGGACAGGGGCCATCCGGCAGGCGATACGCTTCCCAGGTATAGAGGAGAGGACTTCTCTCCCGCTTGAACCATTATTTAGCTAGTGTGTGAGAACGCTCTGTTCGGAGGACTTCAGGATTTTAGAACCCTGTTCCGTCCACCCTCCTTCATATCTCCTAGTACCTTGTACTGGCGCTCCTACATGCCGGCCTGCGCCTGGGCGCATGGGGCGCCTTCCCCTTTGCTATAGAGACGCGCTTTTTCGCGCATCAACGATGCTAACCTTACCAAATACTCAGCGGCGACCGCAAGTGGAAACCTAGTACATATTACGTATCAAGCCATAGCTAAAAGTCCTATTCTTCACACCATGATGAAGGTGCCGCTGCATCAAAATACTTCACGTCGGATCATTGGCGACTGTATGAAGAAAGAAACTTGAGCGCCAGGGGTTTTCTCCCTATGTGTAAGGAAAACCCCCTGGCGCTCGTAAGACCTTGACTACGAAGTGAGATTAAATCAACTTCAAAGCCGAAGGAAGGCTATGCTACATCCGCGACAGTATTTCCGTCTTCTTGGCCTCGTAATCGGCCTCAGTGATTAGGCCCACTTCCATCATCCGCTTCAGTTGTTTCAACTTTCGCATGGGGCTTTCGCGTGGTGCCAATGCTTTTGGGGGATCTGCATGTGACGCACTTGTGTCTGTGGTTAATTCAGCGCGATTTAGCTCTTGAGCGGGTGGCATTTGGGCAGTGGGTAGCTTCGTCGCCCCTTCATCCTGTTCACTGTGCAACAAAGCCGCTGCCACCAGGCCATTAGACCCAGGTAGATGCAGGCCGCCTTCGTCGCTTGGCCTGTTTGGGTTGTTCGCTCCGTTTGAAGCCCCGTTATGAAGTGAGTGCGGCGTTGATACCTGGTATGCTACCAGGTGTGCCGGTGCGGGTGACACTGCGGATAGATATGTGAGAGGTTCTTCGGCCTTCTCGTCAGCTTTGTTATCTTCCACCGGCGCACCTGGCGCAGGGCCTTTTGCTAACGGCCCTGCCGCACGCTTCGCGCCTGGCGCTTCTTTCCCCAGTAAAGGGGTAAGCAAATCGTCCAGTCCTCCAACCTTGTTGGACAGCGAAGCGTCGCTGAGGGGTAAGGCGCTTACAGGTTCTGTGTGCGAGGGAGGTTGCGTCTGCCAGCTTTGTTGCGCCGGCTCAGGCTCTTTCTCTGCGGGCGCTAACCGAAGTGGTCCATCCGCAGCGTCTACCGCTGGTACGGCGCGCTGCTCTGCGACATCCAGAGCCTCCCTCTGGGCATTATCCGTCATGGAGAAGTGCTCTTGCTCTGGCTGCAAGGGCAAAGCCACCTCGCGTACACCTGCTTCCCCCGCAGGAGAAGCGCTTTGTGCCGGGCTGCTCGTTGCTTCAACCATCTGTTGTAGCTGAGCCTGGAGCCTGCCGTTATGTTCCGCGCCCACCTCGAACAGCCGCCTGGCTTGCGCATGGGGCAGCGAGTCGGCGGTAAGCTTCCAACCCTGGATAGTCTCCACGATGAGGGTGACTCCGTTGCGCCCTTCTCTCAACTGAGCCTCTCGTACGTCACGCCAGGAGCAGTCATCAAGTTCTACCCTACCGAGTATTTTCCTTTTGTAATCAATCAGCCTCTTGTTGGTAGCCACCACGCAAGCAGGGGCGCTTCCAACCATGCTCTTGTTAGCGGTTGCAATATACTCGATCTCCTCGCCGTGCGTCATAATCCCTGACGCCTTCAGATATATCTGCCTGACCAGAATCTCATCCTGCTCTTCGCTCAGGAACTTCCTCAATATGTCATTCTGAGCATCAGGTGGCGCAGCCTCTGCAACAGCAGGGGCGGGCGTCGTCGGTAGGTTACTTAGAGGCGCTCCACAACGGCTGCAATAGGGAGAGCCGTGCACGTTGGCCGTCCGGCAGTTAGGGCAAATTACCTGTGGTACCATTTTCGACGCGGCCATTGTTGAGCCTCCTACCATACTGCGCAGACCGGAGATGAGCACCCCAGATCAAGCAGACGCATCTTATATTCGCTCGTAGTCTTTATCATCAAGGCCTTATCGATCTATAGTCTATGCTGGGGTGTAAAGGAAACAGTACCCCGGCCTCATAATCGACAGCACCCAGCAATGAATAGTATAAGGAGGCCAGCTTAACATGATAAGAATAGCGCGGGTACAACGTCTTACCATCTGTATAGAAATTGAGCGCCATAGAGAAGGAGGCCATCGCGGCCACATCATAGACCTGCTGAGCTAACAACGAATTCTTGTGTGGTAAGGCGCCAACCTCATTGTCTTCATCGCAAAACGCCAGGATAGTTCTTGACCGAGAGGGTGGCGCGGGGTAGGGGAATCAAGAGAGCACACTTGTTGGTGATACAGTTTTCTCTTACTGATTGCTACTGGGCAGCTATTACTTGCAGCTTTGTAAGAAGGTGCCTCAACACAATAATATACATTCGTGTTGCTCGTCAACTCCATGACAAAGCTGTAACCGGTCTTTTAAGACCGATTCAGCCATCATACAGCAGATGCTGCTATATTGGATACAGCAAAATAGACGCATGGAACTGTACAAGGCATCGCACGGACACTTGGCGCGATGTGGCAGCCTTGTGCGGAGCGTAAAAATAGTAATAAGGAGCCGCACCTGATGGCACTCATGAACAGATTGCGCCCAAGCGAAGCGGACGGCCAGCTAGTCCCAATTGAAATCCAATCTAAATGCAGGCCGCTATTCGCCCAGCTGCAAAGCGAAGTGCCCTTAGGCAGCGCGTTTGTGCTTGGAGTTACAAGCTCAGGGCGTGGCGACGGACGATCAACCCTATCCCTGGGGCTGGCGGTAGCGGGTGCAAACATACTCGGCACTCACAGCAGACTGCTGATAGTGGACGCAGACGTTCAGAACCCGGTGCTGCACAGGCGCTGCGGTTTGAGTGATGGGCCGGGCTTGCATGAGGCAATGACGCAAGAGATATCGCTCTCCAAAGCCACTGTCGAGATTATGCCGGGCTTATGGCTGCTCCGTGCGGGCAAGTGGTCCAGTAACAGTACGCGCAGCCTTAAACAGCTAGAAGAGCTGGAGTTTTTCACACGCCTCGGTGAAATGTTCGATGCCGTGATAGTAGACCTACCTCCGGTACTTACTCCCGACCTCGGCCTGCTCCCTCCACGATTGGTGCCTAGATTGGTGATGGTTGCACGGGTCGGAGTAACCCGACGAGAGCTTCTGCGGAACAGCCTGGCTGCGTTCCCGCCGGACAGTATAGCGTCTGTAATACTCAATGAGTACCGAGAGCGTACCCCCCGTTGGCTCAAGCGCGTTCAACATTGAGTTGATACGGCATGTCACCAGACAAAGAGCCCATCTGGAAACCCAGATGGGCTCTTTGCCACGTCTTCTACTCCTGGTTGAGGCCAGGCTGAAAAAGTCAGAGCCTAACAGCAGGGGGCGCATACCGCCGGCTCCGATGCTACCACTTAGTTTGCCAGCGTTTCCATTAGCTCCGCATCCTCGACGAGAAGAGTGCCACCAAGCAGGCCGCCTGCCGGAGTGATCTGAGGCACTTCTATGTACATAGTGGTGCCAACGCCCAGGCTACTCTCCACTCTGATGAGGCCGTTGTGTGCTTCAACTATATTCTTGCATATGGCAAGTCCTAGCCCCTGGCCACGCTTGCGCCGCTTGGAATGGTTGTCAGCCTGGAAGAAGCGGTCGAATATCGCATCAAGCTGAGAGGGCGGGATGCCGCAGCCTGTATCTGAGATACTGATGGTAATGCGCTCGCCGTCGGCCCTGCAAGAGAAAACAATTTCGCCTCCAGGATCGGTGAACTTGGCAGCGTTATCCAGTACATTATCAAATACTTGCTGCAATCTCACCTCATCACCTATTACTACCAGACCTCTAGGCACATCGCTTTTGATGGTTAGCTCATCCTCCGCCAGCCTTGCGGAGGCGCTGCGGATAACCCTCGCCAGCAGCGATGATAGGTCCAGCGGCTCCATCTCCATATGGAGGGTCCTGCTTTGCAGTCGCGAATAATCGAGCAAGTCATTGATCAACCTCTTGAGGACGACGGTCTCTTGTTTGGCCGTGCTCAAAAAATCTGTCTGCAATTCGGTGAGCGGGCCGGTCTTGCCCGACAGAGCGATGTCAAGGAAGCCATACATCGAGTTCAGTGGCGTGCGCAGCTCGTGCGAGATCATCGAAAGGAAGTCTGACTTGGCTCTCTCGTTGGCGCGCGGTATAGTGACGTCACGCAACATGAGCACAGCGCCGAATACATCTCCATTGCCTGCGCCCATGATAGGGTTTACGGTGGCCTCGTATGTACGCGCCTCGCCATCAAGCGTCAGCGTCAGGTCTTTGCTCTCTTGCTGAGAGTGTCTGATGCATCTTCGCGCCATTTCCAACAGACCTGTGTCGTCGGCGAGGTCCGCAAGAGATCGTTTGTTGTTCATGCCCCCCGGCACATTAAGCAAGCAACCAGCGACACTATTGCTGATAATGACGTTGAGCAAGCTATCAACCACTATCACGCCATTGCTCATTGAGAGCACCACAGCCTCAAGTCGACGCTTGCTGTCAATAAGTTCGGCGTAAAGGTGACTCCGCTCCAAAGCGCCTCCCGCGTGTGTGAGGAGCGTATTGCAAAAGGTAGTGCATGTGCGGACGAACTCTTCAGGTGGTACGCTGGTAGTGAAGCGCACCACGCCTAGAGCCTCCTCGCTGCTCATCAAGCGTGCAAGCACGACCGGGCGGTTCAGGTATGCACCCTCGGCGGTAAGGCCCTGGGGGCCTGTGGAGTGATCCTCCTCGTCATCCAGGTCAGCTATCATCAGGCTTGAGGAATGCAGCACTTCGAACAACGCACTGTTAGAGTCAAGAGCTACCTCCTTCGGGCCGAGGGGAGGTTGGGCGGCGGGCGCTTGTTGTGCCAAAGCCTCGCTATGCTTCTGGAGATGTGTACGGCTTTCGTCCAAAAGATACAATTCGCAACTATGTATAGGCAAAGCTCTCAATGCGCCTTGCAGCATCATATCCACAATAGACGTTGATTCGAGGGATTCCTGCACCTGGGTGGCAATGCTGTAAAGCATATTGGATTGCCTCATTGACCGCATGCGCGCTTCCAACAACTCGGCTCTTTCCAAAGCAACTGTGCTGTGGGAGACAGCAAGGCGCACAGTTTCTTTCACTTCGTCGGTTATTGCAGGAGCAGACTTCGGCTCCATCACCAGCAAGCCGTAGATGCGTCCTGCGCTGGCAAGGGGGATGGTGACATACTCGGAGGCTCCCAATATCTCTTTCAATTGTTGGGGCGTGTTTTGTATAAGCACCAGGTCGAGTGGCTCTGACTTGTTGAGCGCGGTTAGAACGCTGCTGAGAAACAGATCACCGTGCGCCTGTAGCGACACTCCCGACATCTCTTTTGCCGCCCATTTTCCGTCAGTAGCCCACACAGTGATTCGCGCTTGCTCACTATCTTCCATCAGCAGCGCGCTTGCTTTGGCACCCGTAATTTGCCGCAACTCTCTGCATACAACCTTTGCAAGTTCCTTACGGTCTGGCGCTCCGTTTACACTTAGCATCAGGCGATAGAGGGCAGTCGCCTGGTGCTGCTGGCTTGTAACTTGGCTGAACAGCCTGGCTTTGATGATGGCTATTGTCGCGGCATCAGCCAATTGTCTGGCCGCCCGACGCTCTTCGTCCTTGAACGGCCTGGATTCCACGCGAGCAAGCAGAATATATCCGAGGGCATCTTTGCCGTTGATCAACCGCAAACAGAGTATGTACATATCATCCGAGCGCCAGTGAGCCATTGGGGAGCGCGGCGCCTGCTCCCACCATTTCATTACAGTTGAGCCTCCCCGAAGCTCCGGGCTGGCCGGACAGGGGTCCTTGCCTGCTAAAGCGGACAATTGTAGCTCATCGGTACGCTCATTGCGTAAATATATGAAAGCCCGGTCGAACGTTACTAATTCTCCCATGCGCGCGATGATAGTATCCAGCACCTCAGGTAGGTCAAGGCTGCTCAAAACGCTCCGGGTAACAAGGTTCAGGCTTGTAATTAGCTCCTTACGCCGCCGGAGTTCGTTACGTTGGCGTGTGCGCTGGGCGAGCAGCTGGCTCTTATATACGGCCATTGCCGCCTGTTCAGCGAAACTTGTGATCAGCCCTTGATCATCTTCAGTCAGCACGTCGGGCATCGAGTGGGTGACGCTCAAGGCTCCGATTACCTTCTGCTCAATAATCAGAGGGACACAAAGCATGCTGCGGGTGCTGCGCCCCGTCAAAGGGCTGTTGCCCAGGCTGACGTAGCGCGGGTCGGTAAAGACATCATTAATGAGCGCAGGTACACCGTGCTGCGTGACCCACCCTGCCACCCCTACTCCGGGTAGGAAATAGCGCCCCTTCAATTCTGAGCTGTCAATGCCCGTCGCGCATCGGACAACCAGGTTGCCGGTCTTCTCATCAATTAGCCCTATGGTACTTTGTTCCGCCTTCAGCACTCGCACTGCGTTGTTGACTATCATCATCAAAAGCTCATCAAGCTCTATGGCAGAGTTGACAGCCCTGAGGCCATTCTGTAGCAGGTCGCGGCGCAGCACTTGTGCTGACAAAACGTCGGCAGCGTGTTCAGCCTCTATACGTGCGGCTTCCAGTATCCTGGTGATGTCTACTTCCTGGGATCTTCCCCGCAGCCAGATCGTATAGCTGAGCATCAGAAAGGAAACAACCACAGCTAGCACTTCGATGCCCTGAAGCGGGAGTAAATCGTTCCTGGTAGGCGCAAGAAGATAGTTAGTATTAAATAGCGCCCCGGCCAGGGCGGCTGTCAATACGATTATAGGGGTCAGTCTGCCCGCCAGTTGCTCAACCAGCCGGATACTCGCAAGCGCCAATAGAAACGGCGTCACCACTTCTCCGCCGCGCGCGTACAACAATAACACCCCACCGGCGAAAGTTACATCGGCTGTCACGTTGAGTAATACAAGGGGGCTTCTATGCTCCCAGACTGGAGCGTCTAGAAAGGTGCTTACGCCGCGGGCGCGCGTTGCCCAGGAGTAGATATTGACCAGTAAGACCAGGGTATAAAAGAAGAACAGAGCCGTGCGCCCGAGCAACACTTCGCTGTTTGTGGGGTTGTCTAATACCGCAAATGCCCCCAGCGCGAGCATTACGAGCATAAAGGGCACGTCGAACCATGCGCGTCTGTGTGGAGCGCGCAATAATTTCCTGTAGAACGCGGGCGACAATTCAACATGGTTAGCCACCGGCTCTTGTTGGCGCACGAACATCGAGCGTCGCCCCCGGACAGTTGTATCTTTAAATTCATCCTCCATCTTACACTCCAGCTGCTTATATAATGATAGTGCCAGCTGCCAATGCTCCGTATATGTGTGGCGAGCAAAACCGAACCGGTGCTTAGTAGAGAGCTAAACGGCGCTTTGTGTGAGCAGCTACTTCTATTTTTACCAGCAACGAGGATGTAAGATGATCGCTAGAATGGGTAGATCTGCAATCATACAATACAACCCAATTCTTGCAATCTCATGAAAAAGCGTGAGTGTTCAGAATAGGGGTGTAGTGGTGTCCCATGTCCCTCGCCCCAACCCCCCTCTCCCTTCATAGGAGAAGAGCTATATCCCTTGGCACTCAGCAGGAGTAAAGCCCCCTCTCCCACAAGGGGTGAGGGGGCTTGGGGTGAGGGTGCGTAAGGGTAGGTGAGGAGGGTACGCCTCCACAGCTACTCCTTGAAGATTGCTACACCCTAACTCTACACAGTTACCTGCCTCCTTGTTTGTTGCGTATCTTTTCCCGGCCGCCAGCTACGTACGGTGCGCGCTTTCCTTGAGGCTCATCAAATGGTGAACGTGCGTCGAGGACTACCCACCCCTATAGTCCCGTCAACGAATCGTCGAGTAAAGGCGATCCCAAGCTCTTGCTCCCACATTCGCATGATCTCTTGCTCACCGCGACGGTTGATGTCGTCGAGTATTACTGTGTAGTCCTTCGCCAATGCCTCTTTGAAAAATGGAACGGCGGGATAGCGTGCGTAGCGCAACTCCTTGCCGTAAGCTGGAGGTCCATCCACAATTAGCAGGTCAATGTCGCGGCTGTCTGTCAGGCACTGGAGCTTGTCTTCATCGTACCACAGATTACCATCAAGAGAATGTGAAGTTTTGGCTAGGGGCGCATATATTACTGAAACATGGTCGCTCAGGTGCTCTGCTTCCAGAGCCCGGTTCATTATCGATGCCCAGCTGGCATCGTGCTCAATAGTGAATAGGTGGCCTCCGCGCCCCCTCAATAGCCGGCCGATATAGAACGACGACACGCCGCCACCGCATTCCACTATGCGTGAGCGGTTATTAATCACGATGTCATTCAACACCGCGGCGATTGCACTTGGGCGCATTGCTGCTTGACTCCAGGGCAAGTAGCTCGAGGAAAGAGGCGCCAGTGCCTCCATAGCGAGCACGTCTCTGCGGTCTCGCAAACTGTCGAGCAGATACTTGTTGAGCACACGTTGAAAGTTATAAGATAGCGTGTTCACTTGCTTACCTTCCCCTACCTTTACATTGTGTTTGCATATACGTCTTTATTTCTCAACCGCAGGGCGCATCTCTACTTCGTAGCCTATACACCCTCTGTTATCGATCATGGCTTCGTATATAGTTGAAAAGCCTACTGCCACCTGTGCCTCATCGAACAATGTTTCGGCGCGCCTGCGACCTGCTCTCCCCATCCGCTCGCGCATCTCGCGGTCAGATGCTAGTTTAACGATCCTGCTCGCAAGCGCTTCCGGCGATTTTGGAGGTGCGAGGAAACCTGTGACCTGATCGACTATTTGTTCCCGTATTCCGCCTGAGTCGGCTCCAATCGTTGGCTTGGCTCCTGCCATCGCTTCTGTGACGGCCAGATTCCAGGCATCCTCTATAGAAGGCATCACAGCAATATCACAGGCGGCGACCAGCTGTGCAGCTTCAGGCCGTGCCTCGGCAATAATCAGGCTGTCCGCTAAACCCTCATCGCTACGAATCTGCTCCAGTTCAGCCCTGTAGCTGTCGAAGGGCCCGTTATATCGTGGGTCTTCCCACCCCACGAGCAACAGGCGGAGGTTTGAAACCTGCTGCCGTGCCAGGCTAAAGGCCCGTATCGTGTCTTCCTGCCGTTTTTGCTGGATGAGGCGCGCCAACTGCAATATAAGCACCTCCTCATCGGCGATCTTGTACTCTCTACGCATTTCCATCCCATTAACGCCTGGGTGGAACCGTTCGCAATCCACTCCGTTCACAACCACATCCACTTTCATGCCTGGAGAGTGTTCTTGTACGCGGTCGGCGAGAAAACGAGATACAGCCACGCTGTGATTGGCGTGGCGAGCTACCAGCCTTTCGGCAAAGCCGCGCATTCCCTGGTAGCGGCCCGGTATGACATGGTAGTGCAGTATGAGGCGCGCCCCTGAGAGCCGTGCCAGAAGCAGACCCAGTATGCCCACACGGGGCGCGGCTGAGCACTGTATTATATCTATCCCTTCGCGTCTGATGAATCTCACCAGGGCTGCCACGCTGGCCGGTAGGCGCACTCCCGAACGAAGCGCTTGTGCCAGGCCAGCACGCAAAGCGTATCCAAACTTCCACTGCTTGATATCGACCCCTTCTGCTTCGCTCAGTCCCAGTTCGCCTTCAACGTCGCTGTTCAGCACCAGGTAGGGCGCAAAGCGTGTACGGTCAAGGTACCGAATTATCTGTGAGTAGACGGTCATCTCCGGCCCAAGAAACTCGTTGGGATAGAAGAAGAGCACCTTTATTTTCCTCTGAGAGCTATCGTTGCGCACCGGCATGAACTCCTTACACTTCTGGTGTCTACTAATATGCCCCTTCCCTCTTCACAAGAACCGGGAGCGTGCGCAGAATCACCGTGAGGTCGAGTGACAAAGACCAACTTTCGGCATAGTAGAGGTCAAGCTTGACCATCTCGTCGAACGAAAGATTTGATCTGCCGCTAACCTGCCACAACCCTGTCAGCCCTGGTGTCACCTCCAGGCGCTTGTGGTGCCACTCGTCATACCTGGCAACTTCGGCAGGTATAGGGGGGCGCGGGCCGACCCAGCTCATCTCGCCCTTCAATATATTGAATATCTGCGGCAGCTCATCGAGAGAGGCGCGCCGCAATACTTTACCCACAGCTGTGATGCGTGGATCATCTTTCATCTTGAAGATAGGGCCATCCACTTCATTCAGGTGCCGTATCTCATCAAGGCGCTTCTCGGCGTCCTGGTACATAGAACGAAACTTATAGCAGGTGAAGAGACGCCCTCCTTTACCTACGCGTTGCTGGCGGAAAAATATAGGGCCGGGTGAGCTGCTCCTGATCACAGCTGCGATTATTAGCATAGGAACCGCCATGATTGCCAGCATGCCCGCAGCCAGTGTCAGATCGAGCAATCGCTTCAGGAACAGGTTGAATCCGCGAAGCGCCACATCTTTAACGCCAATAAGCGGCACGCCGTTGAGCGCATCCATGCGCACTTCGCTGAAGTGCATCTCAAAAAGGTCGGGCACCAGCCTGAATTCTATTCCACACTCGCGACAGCTGTCTACTATGCTCAATATTTGAGCATGATGGGTAGCAGGTAGGGCTACAACTACTTCATGCAAAGGCCATTCTCTCCGGCAAATAATTCCCTGCGCGTCCTTCAAGTCACCCAATCTCCGCAACCTGCCTCCCAGGCGGCTATTGATTGGCACTTTCCAGTTGAAGGTACCGTGCTCATGGTCGCTATCAGCAACGTACCCGATCAGTTCGTAGCCGAGGCTGGTCCTCTCCACAATGTCCTTCATGATACGTTGGGCTGCCACGCCTGCGCCTACCACCAGTACCCGCCTTATATTGATTCCTCGCTGCCAGATTTTCACGCGAAGTCCACGATAGAGAAGGCGCTCAGTAGCAAAGATGGCGATGGTGCTCAGCCACAGAAAGAGAAGGAGCAGCCTGCTCGGCAAAGTAGCGCTAAATAGGAGAGTACCCAGCACCAGAAGCGACATGCTTGTAAGGGCTGCGCTGGAAATTACTCGCATGTGGGCGAGCCAGGAAGCGCCTCTGGGTAGGGCGTACAGGCCCCGCATCTGAAACCACAGCATGCTGGTAGCCACATAGGTGAGCAGATAGTATAGGATAAAGGCCTGGAGAGGGAGGTTTGATGCGGCTGTGCCTGTGGAACCCCCAAGCTCCACTTCGAACCTTAGCCAGTAGGCAGTGAGCGATGCAATCACCAGGAGCATTCCGTCACCCAGAACCCGCGCTGCCAGCAGTGCTACTCTGAGGCGGCGCGCGCGCTCGGCGCTTTCGCCTGGAACAGCCTTTGTGACGAGCGGAAGAGTTAGAAGCGAGCTACTTCCCCCACTGCTGGTGCGAGAAATAGACCGGTTCTCCGCAGCCGCCATACCGGATGGCGCGACGTAGGAGGCCGCGCCGGAGTCGTGGGGCGGCTCGGATAGAAGCGAATCAGCTTTGTACGTAGGGGCTTGCATATCTGCCGTATTCTCGCCGTTGGATTAGAGGGATTATAAGTGCTGTATGACGCGTGCTGGTACACCCATCACCATTGTGTTGGGTGGTACATTCTTGGTGACCAGGCTGCATGCCGCCACCACCGAGCCGCGCCCTACCGTCACGCCTTTCATTATCATGCACCTGTTGCCCAGCCACACATCGTCCTCAATAAATATCGGCTCGGCATCCATATTCCAGGACCGATCAGACAGGTTATGGAAGTTACAGTCCATGATGTTCACATAGGTGCCTATCAGGCAATTGCGCCCGATGCTTATAGCGCTGGCAGCCGAGATTGAAGTCCCGTAATTTATGGTAGTGCCTTCACCGATCTCGATCTTGCCGCCCTTCCAGGAAACTAGCTCGCTTGTAGCAGTTTCAGACCTGAAGCGCACCCGGTCTGCTATGCTGATTACACCCTCATTGTGCACTCGGACCTTGCCTCGTACCCTTACCCACTTGCCCAGGGTGTCGCAGCGTCGCAGCTGAAAATGTGCCAGCACGATCTGGCGGGTTACGCTGAGCAGCCACATAGGGCCGTGCGAAGTTAATGCCGTCCGCAGAGAGGTCGGTATAACCGGATCATGCAACTCGGCTGGGATCCCGCCGGTGTGTGCAGCGAAAGCAGCCACAGAATTGTCCAACTCATCGTTGGGCGGCATGCAGGTATTTCGGGCAAGGTCGCCTGGTGCGGAGGGCCTGGTGAGACCAAATGAAATAGGAGTGATAGCGAAAGTAGTTGAGGGGCCGTTAGCAGGTTCATTATTCATGATGCGTCTCCGATGATAACGCTTTCATAATTTATTGCTGTCTTTGACAAGGCGAAGATCAACTCTTCAAACAGTAATCTTACAGGATCAGGCTTATCGCAACGTGAACGGGCGCGCGGTTAGCAGTTACAGTTCTGTCACTACTCTGACGCCGCCTGCTCGTGATGCATTGCGCAATTCTCTTTGCAGCTCGTACGAAAGTACCTGCGACCTTTATTCTTGCAATTTTATAAGGATGACCCCTTTTATAGTATCTTGCACGACTGTCATCGTGTAACGATTCCCATTGTGCTTAACAGGCGCGACCTCTTTCAAAAAGGTTCACATTTACCCTCTTCTAACTTCAGGAGCCGGTAACCTGTGCTTGCTACTATTGTCGTAACTATGGTTTCCGGTGCTCCCCACGTCTTCCAGGTAGGTACGTCAGGTGAGGGCCCTAAAAAGCCGCTCGCCTTTGGCATTCCCCAACCCCCTCTATGTCTGCACCGACCCGGCCGCCATTCTTAGTCCAATAGACCTGGTTATTTCTGAACGGAGGTATGGTATGAACGTCATGCACAGGCAGGTAGGTATGCTGGGCGCCTATGTGGACTGCGTGACGCTCGCCGAGGCGACGCAGCGAGCGTGTGAATTTATTGAGTCGGGCCTTCCCCACCAGGTGGTAACGGTTAATGTAGACTTTGTACGGCAGGCACAGAAGGACAAAGAGTTCCTGGGCGTGATCAACCGCAGCGCACTGGCAATCGCTGATGGCATGCCTTTGGTGTGGGCGTCTCAATGGTTGGGCGACAAACTACCGGAGCGCGTGACAGGGGTGGAGCTGGTGGAGCAATGTTGCAGCTTCGCGTCAGAGAAAAACTACCGCGTTTTCTTGTTGGGTGGTGAGGAAGGGGTGGCGCAAGGTGCCGCATCTGTGCTCACCGAGCGACATCCTGGCCTACAGGTTGTAGGAGCCTATTCGCCGCCGATTGGCCCTTTTTCCGAAGAGGAAGACAACAAAATGGTCAGGATGATCTCTGAGGCCCGGCCCGATATCCTGCTGGTTGCCTTCGGCGCTCCTAAACAAGACCTATGGATCTCCACTCACCAGCACCAGCTCTCGGTGCCTCTGGCTCTCGGGGTTGGCGGTGTCTTCAATTTTGTGACAGGCCGCGTCAAGCGCGCCCCTTCGTGGATGCAAGATCGTGGCCTGGAGTGGCTTTACAGGGTTATCCAGGAACCGGGTCGGCTCTGGCGACGTTATTTCGTACAGGACCTACCCGTTGTAACCAGACTGCTCTTTGTCGCATTGCAGTTGCGAATCGCCGCTTTGTTTTTGGCCCCGATGACCGTTCTACAGCCTCAACCTGAAGTGATGGAGCCTCTAACGAGCCAACTGCCGGCAGCAACCACCCACTATCATTCTGATACAACCACCTGATGACGATAATAGAGATAGTACAGGCTTAGCGGGTGTATTCCCTGCCTGGTTGTACTATCTTCGTTGCCGTGTACCCGTTGCTCCGGGTTCATTATATTTCGTATTTGTAAGGGTGTTTGCTGCGCCAGTTCATTTATAGTTCACCCTGCACCGTTACTATAATTATGACAGGCTGCGAAAGCCTACAGTCGGCTCCTTGCCCAGTACTCTTCAGGGCGCGCTCCCTGAAAACTACTTGAATTGCGAGACATGTCCAATGGATCAACGTTACAACGACCGCTTTAGAAATCTGCGACGGTGGTCTTATCTGCCACTGGCGCTCTTAGTCGTGCTTGCCCTGGTGCGACTGCCTTCTGCCATACCCGTGGCGGGCGCGTCACAGCCCAAATCCCCTTCGCTGGCTGCGGCTATTCCTGTGGCCGCCCCAGCGGTCCATAGAACGCCGACCCGTACACCTACCAGAACGCGTACACCCGTCAATACAAATACAGCCACACGCACATCCACAGCCACATCCACACGCACAGCCACAGGTACAAATATATCTACAGCCACACCGACCAGTACGCAAGCGCCCCCCACATCCACACCCACACAGCCCACTCTGCTGTCGGTAGCAGTGTCGCCATTGGTGGCCTCCCCAGGGAGCTCACTTGTCCTCTCTTATACACTATTCAGTCCAAGCGCGCAGCAGGTATCGCTGGGAGCAGGAATACAGCCGAGCGGCGCTTGCTGCTGGAGCTATGATGGTCAGAATGACCGCACTCTGACGATAAGTGCAGGCACGAGCACAGTAACACGCCTCTTCACAGTGCCCATGAATGCAAGTGGGCCACAGGACATCATCTGGGGGCTGTGGAGCGCAGGCTTTGGCACTGAGTATGGCTATCAGATCGTAGCCGCTGCGGTGCAAGTGCAAGGGCTTCCCGCCACTTCGATACCTACGAACACGCCTACGGCAACAAGTACGCCAACCATGACCAACACTCCCGCGAACACTCCCGTACCTACCCAACCCGTTCTTGTTAGCGTGGCTATGGCGCCTACAGTGGTTGCTCCGTTTGGAACGCTGGTATTGACATACACCGTATGGAGTCCAAGCGCCCAACAGGTGTCACTGGGAGCAGGTGTACGGGTGCATGGCTCGACCAATGGATTCACTACAGACCCTTTCAATGATACAACTGTGAGCGTGGCAGCGGGCAATAATGTTGTGGCACGCGCCTTCACAATGCCTGGTCAGCCGAACCTTACCTATGACGTTGTGCAAGCGGTGTGGAGCCCCGGATTCGTCACACAATATGGCTCTATAGAGAGTGACAGCGCCGTCTCAGTGAACAGCACCTCTCCGCCAATGTGCGCTTACAACGTCTCGCAGACTACAGGGGCAACCATCGTCCCTGGCACGACTCTGGTCAGCCGTACTCAGTGCAATGACTGCACAGGTCATATTGATATACCATTCGCCTTCCCCCTTTATGATCAGATGTTCACGGTCGCACACTCCGGCGTCAACGGCAACCTGCAATTTCCGAGCGCAACAGGTATCTCGAACGGTTGCCTACCGCAAGCTGAATTCAGTTACACCATTGCGCCATACTTCGAGGACCTGGACGCCGAGGGACCTGGTGAGGGCGTCTTTACCTCCATCAGCGGCAGGGCACCCAACCGCATCTTCAACATCGAGTGGCGCGCACATTCCGTCTCGAACAATCTGCCAGTCAACTTCGAAGTTCGATTGTACGAAGGGCAAACCAGGTTTGACATCATTTTCGCCCAGGTAGATAACAACGGCGCTAACGCCAGCGTTGGTATACAGCGTGACTACGCGATATACCAATCACTTTCGTGCCAGAACGCCAACCTTACTTCAGGTATTATGCTCACTTATCAGCAAGACTGCTCCCTCGCGACCCCGGTGGCAGCCACACCTACGAACACACCTCAAAGAACTCCTTCCAGCACAAACACACCCACCATTACAAACACACCAACAGCCACAACTACCCCACCCAGCACAAATACACCTACTATTACGAACACACCAACCATCACACCGACCAGTACGCAAGCGCCCCCCACATCCACACCCACACAGCCCACTCTGCTGTCGGTAGCAGTGTCGCCATTGGTGGCCTCCCCAGGGAGCTCACTTGTCCTCTCTTATACACTATTCAGTCCAAGCGCGCAGCAGGTATCGCTGGGAGCAGGAATACAGCCGAGCGGCGCTTGCTGCTGGAGCTATGATGGTCAGAATGACCGCACTCTGACGATAAGTGCAGGCACGAGCACAGTAACACGCCTCTTCACAGTGCCCATGAATGCAAGTGGGCCACAGGACATCATCTGGGGGCTGTGGAGCGCAGGCTTTGGCACTGAGTACGGCGCCAGGGTAGTCTCCTCTGCCATAAATGTGGCCGGTCCAACTCCTACGCCATCTGTTCCGACCCTTCTCAATGTCGCAGTTGATCCCACTGCCTATAGGGGGGGAATGGCCGTTCTTAGCTATACGGTCTTCCTGCCAGTAGCCCAGCAGGTCGCGCTCGGCGCCGGTGTATCGCCCAGCGGAACAGGACAGTGGGTCTACGACTCTGCGCATGACCGTATCGTAAGCGCCGTTGCGGGCACCTCAGTTATCACACGCAGCTTTAACCTGGGTACACTGCCTGCGGGCCTGCAAGACGTACGGTGGGGTCTGTGGAATAGCAATTTCACGGTTGAATACAACGAGCAACTTCGTAGTGGGGTGTTGACCATACTGGCCGCAACAGCCACGCCTACCAATACAGCTGCCCCAGCTTCTTCGACGCCAACTGCTACACTGGGCACACCGCCAACCTCCACACCTACGGTCACAGGCACGCCCCCCACCGCTACTGTCACGACTCAATCCACAATTACACCGGTTGCACCCACCTTGCTCGGCGTAAGTCTCTCCCCCGGTTCGACTAACACCGGAGGAGCAGTGACGCTTTCCTATACGATCTTCAGCCCTGCCCCAGGCAGCTTCGCTCTGGGCGCACAAATCAGGAACGCTAGCGCCTCATTCAATGATCCTGGCAATGACCGCATAGTAACAGTGCCGGCGGGCACCTCCGTGGTAACGCGCCAGTTCTACATCGCGCCCAACTATGAGCCAGGTGTGTTCGATGTAACCTGGGGGCTGTGGAACTCCTGCTTCACCACCGAGTATGGAACTCAGCAGCGAGTGGCGGCCCTCACCGTAGTTCAGGCGACTGTTACTCCTATGCCAACGCAGCCAACCGCCACACCTACTATAGTTGCTACTCCGAGTGGTGCAGCTATTGCCCTGGGCGCAACCGGACCGGCCGCAGGGCTTACCGCCAATATTGGCAGCAGCTTCACAGTAAACTACACCATCTACAACACCACGGGCAGTGCCAGAACAGTCAGTTTAGGCGCTCGCCTGATACCCAGTGGCTCTGACATCTACGTGCCCGTTGATGACATGGCACACCAGGTCACAGTCAACGCGCCTGTGGGGGCAAGCAGCTTCACTCGCCAGTTCCAGGTACCGGCAAGCGGCAGCGAGGGTAGCTACGATCTTGTGTGGAGTCTGCTGGACCCGGCCAACAACGCGGTCCTTGATACCAGGATCGGTAGGAACCGGGTGTGGCTATCTGCTCCAGGCAGAGATGACACAACAGGGATCAGCCTCGGCGGTGGCACGCTCACAGCCAATGCTATCACCTTACAAAATGGCATAGTGAACCCTATCAGTGGTAATTTCACAATTGTCAACGACGCCTCAGTGACTATACGAGTGGTCATGCGAATGCGTATAAAGCTCCACAGTGGGTCGAACTGGGTGAGCGACCTGGCAGGTGAAAGACTGGTCAGCGTTCCGGCAGGCCGTACTACCTACACTCTGAACTTCGCCGTCCCGCGCTACCTTCCAAGCGGCTCATATGACGTTGTATGGGAGCTAGGTGCTTCCGACTTCACAGGGGCGATTGACAACTTACTTGTAGCCAATGCCCTACAAATCACCAATCCTGCCATAGTAACCAATGTCGGCGTGCCCATCCTCATGTACCACAACGTCAATCCTACGTCGGCAGGCGGTAACTGGGTCACAGTCTGCAACTTTACTACGCAGATGGATTACCTGGCGAATAATGGCTGGACCACCATTACCGGGGAAGACATGTACAACTACATCTATAAAGGTACAGCTCTCCCCGCCAAGCCAGTGTGGCTCACCTTCGACGACTCCTACCAGAATGTATACGATTACGCGTACTCGATTATGCAGGCGCGCGGCCAAAAGGGGAGCATTTTCACGGTGACGCAGTACATGGGCCTGATGAATAGCTGGGACCTGGGGAACGAGGCTCAGCACTTACACATGACATGGAATATGCTGAGCACAATGAGTCAAGCGGGCCAAAGCGCCGACGGCCACACTCAGCACCACGTAGCCCTCTACGAGCTTACAGTGCCTCAGCAACAGGCGGAGATCTGGGGTAACCAGGTCGATCTGGTAAGTGGCTTAGGACGGCCAGCATTAAACTTCGCCTACCCCTATGGCCAGTATCCTGATTCGGCCAAGTGGCTGGTGGCACACAGTGGTTTCCATGCAGCCACTGTTATAGGACAGGCCAAGCAGTACACTGATTACGCCGATATGTACGAATTGACTCGTATAGGTGTATATGACAGCGACAGTCTAAGCACCTTTATCAGCAAGCTCAACCAACCATAGCCAAACGTTGAGCGCCGAACAGTACGTGCTCGCTACCGGGCACATGCTGTTCGGCGCTCAACTTCCATTCTGACACTGGAGGAAGTATGAACCGTAGGCCGAGCGCGCTACACACTACTATAATAGTACTCGGTTCGAGCTGGTTTACGGTTTTGTTCAATGTACTCCGAGTGCTGGTGTTACCCACCAAATTAGGTGATAGTGGGATGGGTATCATAACGCTCGCGATCTCCTTCACCACTTTTTTTGGTATCTTTACCTCTCTGGGAACTTCCACCTATCTGATCAGAGCTATCGCAAGGAATCCTGAAGAGGCAAGCCGCTACTTGAGCAACGCCATGTTGTTGCGTATCGCAATGGGCATCGGGGTGTTAGGCCTGATGATGGAAGTTGCAACTCTGCTGGGCTATTCCCAGCAGACTCTTCTGGTGATATTCATCGTAGGCATCTCCACGCTGATTTTTACCCTCTCTAACGTTCTGGAAGCCGGGCTGCAAGGTCTGGGGCAGCAGAGCTGGCGTGCGGTGGGGGTAGCCCTGGGACAAACCGTTACCATAGCCCTGGGCGTTGCTACGCTCCTGGCCGGGGCCGATGCCGTTGCCTATGCAATTACTATTCCCATCGGAATGACGCTTCAGCTCGCTATCATGATCTCCTATTATTTGTTGAAGCACCCGATCAGCTTCAACGTAGACACTGCTGTGATGCGTGCTCTGCTGATTGGTGGGATGCCACTATTTCTGTGGGGCTTTCTGCAGTCGGCTTATGGGCAAATCGATGCTACCATCTTGAGCCTTTTTGCGGGCGTACAGGTGGTTGGCTGGTTCGGAGCCTCCTTACAGATTACCAGCACCCTGATTATGGTACCTACAGCTATCAGCGCCGTGGCTATGCCGATGCTGTGCAAGTTATATGTAAGCGACGAGCGCCGATTCGATGAGGTGGCGAGCAAGATTACGGTCACTACCATGCTTTTGATGACCCCAGTCGGGGTCGGTTTGGCTCTCTCCTCGCGAGACGTGCTTCAACTGCTTCCTTATCCTTCGACCTTCTTGAACGCCGCTCCCGTCCTCTCCCTGCTCGCTCTCAGCCTGCCGGTAACTGGCACTCTAATGATATTAGCGTCGCTGGCGGTCGCGATTGGTCAAGAGCGGCAGTGGGTGAAAATCTCCGCCTTTGCGGTATGTATCTTCCCTCCTTTATATGTTTCCCTCATATGGTGGTTCCAGACGAACCTGGCGAATGGCGCTGTAGGCGCCGCCCTTGCTAACTTTATTGGAGAAACTCTTCTGCTGATGTGGGCCTGGATAGTGTTACCGGCGCGGGTGCGTCAGGGGAAAGTACTCTACCGTGGGGCGCAAATCCTGGCATTGTCAGCTATGATGCTGGTGGTGGTGGTTGGCTTGCAGCAGTTGCATATGCCGTTGCCTATCTACGTGCCGGTTGGCGCGCTGGTTTACCTCGCGGGTGCGTGGCTCTTGCGGCTGGTCACGCCTGGGCAGGTCCGAGTTGTGCTAACTTCGCTCGGCAGGCGCAACCGCCGTGCTGAGGCCCTGAGTTAAGGCGAGTAAAGGACGTGGGCTAGCTTACTGTGGATAAGTTGCCGAGGAGACGAAAATAACAGGTGTGCACCTTGTCCACCGCATATGGGCCTCAGGCCCATATGCGGGCCGGATAGAAGAAGAGCAGACGAGCCTCGCCTGCTCTTTTACGGTTTGATGCTTTTATGCTCCCCGTTCAGCGACTGCGAAGAGTAAATTGCCCGTTATAGTGGCAACCGGCGGAAATCGGGATATAAGACGATCCAGAAACACGGATTGTAAAAGCCGTCCAGGCTTGCTGTGGATACCGGTAACAGTGCGTATACGATAGCAGCTTAATAGCTCACGGAGTTCGTCTCTATACAGGCGGTGGTAGTATAACCCACCGCCATGGTACCCCTCGCGGTCGCCTTGCCGCCTCTTGGCCCAGGAGTAGTTGTAGGCTGTGAGAGCGAAGCTGCCACCCGCCGCCAGTACTCTGTGTATCTCGGCTGTGAATCGATGCCTCTCGACATCTGTCGGGATGTGTTCCAGCAACATGCCGCTGCCGGCGCCATTTGCGATGCCATCCCTGAAGGGTAAGTGGCATACGTCAGCGGTTACATGATCTACCACTGCTCCAGGCAGCGCACTGCACCTGGTGCGGTTCAATTTGAGCGAGTCGTACGATATATCCACAGCCAGCACATGTGCGCCTGTTGCCGCCAGTATCGTGCTCAGTCGTCCGGTACCAGCGCCCAGGTCCAGTACAACGTCCGCCGGTTTAAGCCTCATCGTTCGCTCGAACATAGATAACTCAGCCTGTGTTTCGTACGCGGTCAAGCTGGCATCGTACACCGGAGAGTCGTTGTCGCGTGCGCGTGCTTCGCGCAGCTTGGCTTCCCACGCTAGATCGTCACTCATCACCTCCGAGGGGGGAATAAAACGCGCTATCCCCTCTGTGACAGGATACCCGATGCCACATGTAGGGCAGCGAAGCGTGCCGGAGAGCAGTTCCTGCGCGTCCCATACGGCTTCCTCCACGCCCAGTGGATAGCTCTTATCAATAGGGCAGCATATATAATTGTTAACTACTATCGAACGCATTTGTTCTCCTCCTTGTTAACTTTCAACGCGATGGTCATTCACTACAGCGATGCCCGGCTGGGCCTTGATTGTTGCCGCAATTGGCGGGCCGTCTGGCGCGCAAGATGAAACAGCCCACTGCACCGTAAGCGTAACTCACGATTTGTGAAGGCTGTGGCGTCTATGCGGTTCAGGTAAAAGGGTGAATGCTTCTGGTTAGGGCCCCCACATGCGCCCTCGTATTCGGCTTCACGCGTGAGGGTTTGGGTTAGATGGTTGGAGGCCAGATAGGGATAAGCCAACCAGCGTACCGGTTGAGAGAGTATTTCGCTGAGCGTGTGCCGAGACAAGGCTATCTCCTCTCGAGCTTCATCGGGTGTCAAGATCGTCAGGGGCCGATGTGAAACTGTGTGGCTTCCCAGCGTGAAACCCATGTCGCGCACCCCCCGCAGCTCTTCAGCGTTCATGAGAGGCACAGGAGTAAGCGGGGCCTGGCCTGCAAGTGAATGCCACAGACGCGCTGAGCCTATCAAGCCTGTAACAATGAAAAGAGTAGCGCTGAAGTTGAACTCGCGTAGCACCGGTAGAGCATACTCCACAAAGTCTCGTGTACCGTCATCAAAGGTCAGGACCACTCGTTTCTGCGAGGAGCCCTGGATGCCCCGCCTTTGTTCATTAGAGCTGAAGGCCGCCATCGCATCTTCTAACGTACCGGAACGGTATCCACGCCTTGTGAAATCTAGCAGGATTTCTCGAAGACGACTCTGCGTGACAGCATAGGGCGGCACAGGGTAAGTGCCATCTCGCACTACTTCGTGGAACATGAGAACCGGTACCCAGTTCCAGAAGATATGGAGCGGCGCAGCCTGGCCGGTGTGTTGTGTGGTTTCATCTCTCATCTTCAATACATACGGTCACAAACGAGCCTCTTTGTCTTTGAGGCCACCTGAAGCCTTGTTATTGAAGCGTTCTACTTTCCTGGCCTGTGCCTTAACGCTGGACCAGAACTGCTCCTTGCCGATGCCTTGCATGAGCGAACGCCAATAAGCCAGGTTATAAATAGCGCTATAGCAGATGTTAGAGAAACCGCGTGCGCGAGCCTTGTAAGCTGCATATCCAGAGATATGGAGACTGTATATTGCTACTTCTTCCAGAGCAGGCCATGTGGCACATACTCGCACCAGCGCCTTATTCAGCGGATTGCGTTTGCGGTACCATGTGAAAAGCTCCTCCCTAAGATAGCTGTGACCTTTCTCCCAGGCAAGCATCACGTCGCAGCGCCCGTAGAGCCTGGCGTTGCGCAACCAGGCGGCGAAGCGGTGGCGGCCCAGGTGCAGGCTGTCCGCTTCGGCGCGGAAGTAGAAGCGTGCGCCTACGCCGGCCAATCGGTAGCCGATTTCTACGTCTTCGGCTCGCGGCAAAGTGGTATCGTAGCCGCCTACCTGCTCAAAGAGTGCGGTCGATACCGAGCAATTGCCTGAATAGAAATCTCTGGGGCCTGTGATCCGCACGCCACTTCTCAAGGCGGCGAAATGGTGCCCTAGTTGAGCATCCTCCCAGGCGATCCAGGGCTCACGCTTCCCCTCCGGCAAGCTCAGATGGCCTACTACTATGGCTCCTGGGTCTTGCAGGTGGAGCTGGGCGTGCTCGCGGACGAGCGTAGGCGAGGCAATCATGTCATCATCCAGGAACAACAGGGCGCGCCCTCTAGCAGTGCGTGCACCATTATTGCGGGCGGCAGGGGCACCACTCTGACCCTGGTAGAGCACTGTCATGTTGTTCCGGCGCTGCTCTGACCGAGCGCGTAAATAGGCAGCCGTGCCGTCTGACGAGCCGTCATCCACAAGCACCAATTCCCAGCAGTCTGACGGATAGTCCTGGGCTTCCAAACTGTCGAGGAGGGCGGGCAAAAAGCCCAGCCGATTGTGCGTTGGGACCACGACGGTTACAGCCAACATATCCTCTTTGTCTTGTTGCTGATTAGATGTATCGTTCATAGCCCGCCTTGTTAGAGGTCCTGCCCTGTTTGAGCTATGCTCGTGCGCTCGGTGCGCACCCAGCCACGCGGGCTGCGGCCCAGCAGCATCACCACGTATATCTGTAGCTTCCAGATGAGGAAGATGGGAGTGGCAAGCAGATATAGATATGCTCTGGGGTCAGCGCCACTAATTAGGAGTCCGCCCATGACATGTATGCATGCGCCGAAGAAGAGCGCCAACCACGTCCATACTGCATACTCTGCAACCGGTGTGCTCATGCCCAACATACTCAACAACAGCCATAAACCTGCGTTCAGCAAAGTCATCAGTAGTGGTATTCCTATTAGAATAGCCATAGGGGGTGTGAGCAGGTCCATTGCCCAATCGAAGCGTGGGGCAGAACGGCTACGCAAGGCGCTGTGGAGGAGGCGCATTCCATCTCGACGAGCCAGCGCGAAGCGGCCACCTTCCCAGCGCATACGCTGCGTGTCCGCCTGCGCACGCGTCCTCGGAGCTTCGGCGTAGAGAACCGCCGCAGGGACTGATTCCACCCTTACGCCTGCATCCAGGAGTGTGGTTGTATACTCAATATCCTCGGCAAGCCCGTACGCGCTCCAGCCCAGGCGCTCTAAAAGAGTGCGTGAGAAGCACATCCCGTTGCCTTTGAGCAGGGTTGTCCAGCCGAGCGCCTGCCTTGCCAGAGGGCGCATGCGATTATGAAGCAGCAAAGCTGAATAGAGCAGAGCGGTGCGCCAGTTGTGGAAGGGGTCCAGTAGCTTATACTGCCCTTGCAGGGCGAGGCTGCCACTTCGCAGTCGCGCTTCCATCTGGCGTAAGAACTGAGAGTCGACCACTGTATCCGCATCGAAAATCACCACAGCGTCGGTCCAACCGCCATCGTTAGCAAACAATCGCCGCAGCCCCCACGCCAGGGCATACCCTTTTCCCCTATGGTGCGTATCGAGCCTCTTATATACAGTTGCGCTCGTTGCAGCGATCCGTGCAGTGTCATCGGTGCAATTATCGGCAACCACTATGACGCGGCGCATCCCGACCGGATAATCAAGCGCATTCAAACTCTTCAAGCAGTGAGCTATAACAGCAGCCTCATTGTGGGCCGGCACAACTATGCTAAAGCGGGTAGTTACGAAGCCGGGGGGCGCGGGCTTATGCTCAACAAGGCGGGCTATGAGGGCGCTGACGGTAAGGAAAAGCATGTACCCAATTAGCAAGCACCAAACCGCCAGAATTGGGGCTTGAAGCAGTACAAAGGCCCAGTCGGTAATTACGCTCGCTATCTTCTCGATAGGATTCATCTCAGCACCTGTTTTGCCTCGGTGATTTGTTTCCCAACCTGCTGCCCGATGGCCCGTCGCGCCGCTACATTACGCACCAGGTCGATCATGTTGGTTAAATAGGTGTCAAGGTTTAGGCCATTCTCGACTATGCGCCTCGCATTTTCACCCAGTGAGCACGCTCGCATCGGGTCGGAGAGTAAATAATTCAATGTTGCAGCCATAGCTTCGTGGTCGCCTGGTTCTACATAGAGGCCGGTGTGGTCCTCGACCACTATATCGCCCTGACCTCGGGTGTGAGTTATTACCACAGCTTTGCCGCAGGCCATTGCTTCGTATGCGACGAGCGAGCCTGCCTGGAAGTCTACATCGAACAAAGGAATAGCCACCACATCTGCTCTGCGATACAGGGCGCGTAGTTGTAGAGGTGTAAGCGCTACCCTTTGCAAGTTCTCCGGTAGCTCGACATCCTCAGTTGTGTTTTTGCGTTTAGACCAGGGGCTGGCGGCGGCTATTATCACTCGTACATTTTCCGGCATCCTTTGCATGGCCTTTACCAGCGTGGGATAGTCTCTGAACTCAAGTCCCGCGCTGCACACAAGCTGTTCATCCTCTCGCAGGTAGATACCTGCCTGGCGCAATAGCTCCTGGTCGGCATCTATCTCTTCGCTGCTGGCAGCCGGTCGCCAGAAGCGGCTGTCGGCGGGGTGGAGCACCAGGCTCACTTGGTCAGGTGCTAAGTGCATCTTTTCACGGGCCAACTTCTTCTGGGCGCTGCTGTAGCAGACAGTAACATCAATATGGTTTTGCACTCGCAAGATGGTATAGAATATCTGCTTCTTGGCGGGGGTCAGATAGTGTGAGATCATTACGTGCCCACGCTTTGTACGCGTCAATTTGAATAGGAGCGCCAGGATCAAGCCGGAGGCTTCCTGGTCGGTCAGGATGAGATCGTAATCACGCCGCCTGGTCCAGGCAACCCACGCCATAGCGGGCGCCATACCCACTAGCTTGTGTGCCAGAGTGTAGCGGATGCCAGTTGGTAGTGGCGGGCTTATCATCTCGGCTCCAAGCGCGTCCCGCAACTCGAAATAGTCGCGCCGTGGTGCTGTACCCTGTGCAATTGCCTGGGGCAAATCTGATTTGATTGGCGTTGAAACCAGGACCGCCGTACGCATTGCTATCTCCCCTGGCCATGTAATTCCCGGCCAATGTAATTCCCGGCCAATGTAATCCCCGGCCAATGTATGGCCGCATCGTGGCTCTTTGACTCACCGGCAAGATCTTCAGGAAACGGCCACGCGCTTTCTGAGCCATGCAGGCGCGACAAATCGCCCTTCATTGATATTGAATCTGTAGAGCACACTGCCGCCCGGCCCCGCCTCGGCCTGCTCGAAGCTATGTTGTGGGTAGAAGCTCTCCGCCGGCGCGTTCTTGCCGCTCGGTATAAACCAACCATATAGCTGCTCAGCGCCGAATGCACGCAACTGCTCGGAAATTGCGACCAGTAGTGCCGTTTCAACACCCCGCCCCATTACACGGCAGCTCAAGAGGAAAGTATCGATCTCCCAGCTATCGCTCGACTTCGGCACTACGATAGCAACGCCTACCAGACCATTATCTCCGAACCTGTCCCTGACGCTCATACTATAGACCAGTGAGCCTTGCGCCTCCATACCGGCTATTTCTGCTTCGCTGTAACGCCGCGTGGTCAGGTTGAACTGGTTTGTCTTGTTGGTGAGTTGGGCGATCCGTGGCATCGTCAGGCTATTGGCGGGCGAGATATCCACTACCATTTCCAACTCTGTGAGATACTCCTCCAGGCTTCCATTGCTGAATGTGGCCTCGTACTGCCGGCGAACTCTTTGTTGAGCGTAGAGTTTGTTTCGGTTCTGATCTTCCTCCGTCAGAGCGAGCGTATCAAATACTTCCAACCCGAGTAGTGCAGCGCGGTAGAATGCTGGGTCGGCGGGCAGTTCGGGTGTGAGCACCTCCGGCAGCTCTGCTTGAACTCTGGTCCGTTCCACCGGGTTATCATCCAGGAAGACAATGCTATCGAGACCTATATTCAGCTCCATTGCTATTTCGCGTATGTTATCTGCTTTGGGCTTCCAGTTGATGCGATGTGTGGTGAAATGCGATAGCTTTAGCACCATGCCTGGGTGTTGCTCAAAGACGGGCAGCACGTCGCTCAGGTTATTCTTGCTGCTGACGGCAAGCAGGATTCCCCGCTTCCAGAGCCGCTCCAATTCGCGCTGGAAAGCGACATATGCGCTGCCTGGGGCTTCCGAACCTAGCTGTATGCCCGCTAAGCCATCCTCTCCTACGACCCCGCCCCACAGCGTGTTGTCCAGGTCAACTACAATGCACTTCCTGCTCAGGCCTTTGAGGGGTAGTATATAGCGCATATACTCGTGCGCCAGTGCACGCAAAACAACATCCGACCAGGGCAACCGCGCCGTTAGCCACATCCTCGTGTCGGTTGCTTGTGCCTTTCCGCTGCGGGACTGTATTCTATCTTCATCTACAATGTAGACGTTCTTGAAACTGCTCCTTGCTATCTCAGCTAATTGCATGTTGATCTCAGCGAACATTTGTGTCTGGCCCAGTTTATCCCGCAGGTCCAGTGTGCTGAGCGCAAGGTGCTGGGGAATCACCATGTTATGCACAAGCACCATTGCAGGACTTTGCTGTGTGAAAGTTGTTAATAGGCGCTGCATGCTCTCTAGACCTGCACCCATCTCAGCGCGCCGGTCCTCGATAGATATATCAAGCGGAAAGTGATGTAGCTTTGGGAAGAGCTGGCTTGGATGGATGGACAGTATCAGCACGTCGGGCGCGAAGCTGTACAGGTCGCTCTGTGGATCGAGTATCTCCTGTGCATATTGACCGAAGCTGCCCGGGCGGATGTCGGGCCGCAACCCTGCGCGATAAAGCTCTACCTTGAGGTAGCTCTGGATATGGTTCAGTGTCGCGTTCCCAAGCAGGGCAACTTTCAAGGCCCGATTGGGTTTAGCCCTGGGAAGCTCTCCGGCAAGTTCGTCCAGCAATCCCGCTACAACTAAAGTGTTCTTGCCGGAGGGGACAGCGCTCATCAGGTCGAGACAACTCGCTAACGCCTTCTCTGCTTCCTTCTGCTGCTTGTACAGGCGAGCAAGCGACAAGTAGCTACTGGAGTCCTCCGGGTTTCGACGTATGGCCTCGTGCCAGCGCTCGACTGCTTCTGCCAGGCGCCCCCGCTGTTGCAAAAAGTGGGCAAGGGGCGCTGCGGCTTGAGCAGGCGCCTGCTCAAGAGCGAAGCGGAGCACGCGCTCTGCCTCTTGCGCGGCCTGAGGATCGCTTTGCTTTGCCCAGTTTTTGGCTAGCGTCAGTAACTGTTCGACTGCCTGTTGCTTTAATACGTCAGACAGGGGATGCGCCACCGCACGCGAAAGTAGAGCGCGCGCATCTTCATATTCGCCGCGCCGTATGTGTGCTTTGGCGCAACTTAACTCGAGCTCTACCAGCAGCTCCAGGTCGGGTGCTGTTTGATAGCTCGTTAGAGCAGTGAACGAAATTAGCAGGTCATCGCACCTGGCTTTAGGGCTGTCGCTCATAATGTCAAAATCTACGAATCTATGGTCACTCAGTTTTTGTAA
>JADMIH010000031.1 GCA_015478675.1 Chloroflexota bacterium
GGGTAGGTGAGGGTAGGTGAGCGCTACTCCTTGCAGATTGGCTACACCCCAACTCTGAACTCTTACCTCCTCAGCCCTCGTTGACGGTTCTACAACCATTCTGATATATTATTGGGGCCAACACCCAAAACTTTGGCAAGGGGCCGAATGACAATTGCCGCGTATTATCAAGATTAGCCACATAGGGTTGGCCACTGAGAGCATGGAGGAGGCGCTGAAGGTATTCTCCGGCGCGATGGGCCTTGAAGTGACTGGCAAAGAGCGAGTGGTGGGCGATGCTGTAGACGTGGCGTTTCTCTCAGTTGGCGAGAGCCGTCTGGAGCTTCTTGAACCATTCGGCAACGAAGGTCCTGTACAGAAGTTCCTGGCGAATCGAGGCCCCGGTATACATCATATTTGCTTTGAAGTCGAGGATTTGCCTGGCTTACTCGCCTGCCTTGAAGCCTCCGGCGCGGAATTAATAGACCGGGAGCCGCGCACCGGGGCAAATGGCAGCCAGGTCGCTTTTGTCCATCCCAGGTCGGCAAATGGGGTACTTATCGAGCTGGTCGAGGCAGCTTCCATTACAGGCCGTCCTTACTGAGCAACTCATACAACCCCGGTTTCACAGGAGCACCGATGCTCAAAGATGAGCAAGGCACAGCGCACCACCCAACGCTGCCTCTTACATATGGCTCTTATCTGCGTGTGCCTGAACTGGTAGGGCTACAATCTCCCCTCAGCATTCCCGTTGAGCACGATGAGATGCTCTTCATCATCGTGCAGCAGGCGCAAGAGCTATGGTTCAAGCAGTTATTGCACGAGCTGCACGCGATTATTCACTTCCTGGAAAACCACGAGCTTCTGCAAGCCGTACGTCTTCTGGGCAGGGCTAACGCCATACTGCGTGTGCTAGGTGATGAGGTTACCATCCTGGAGACAATGCCGGCGCAGGAGTTTCAGCGTTTCCGGCATGTCCTCTCTTCCTCCAGTGGCTTCGAGTCTGAGCAATTTCGAGAGTTAGAGCTTGCATCCGGGCTTGGCGATGCAACCTTCCTCAAGCTTGTAGGCAAGCATATGAATATGCATAGGCTGCGCTCGGCGTGGCCGCAGAGCCTGGCTGACGCCTTCCGTAAGCTACTACATGATCTCGCCTCCAATTCAGTGGATGCTTTGGTCTCCATTTACACAACACCCCAGCGTCATATGGAGATGTATATGCTCGCGGAGAGCCTTGCAGACTACGAGGCCCTTTTTGGCGAGTGGCGCTTTCACCACATCAAGCTGGTTGAGCGCACAATAGGCGACCACGCTGTAGGCACGGCAGGCTCAACCGGGGCTGGGTACCTTACGAAAACCCTCGGCTACCGCTTCTTCCCCGAGCTTTTGGAGGCGCGTAATAAGCTCAGCGCCCTCGCAGCAGACCCGCCTGGGTAGGACATTTAGGGCGTTTGCGCTTCTTTGCGCTTCTTCGCAGGCTAAGCTTTGCACAGCTACTGGTAAGAGTTCAGAGTTAGGGTGGAGGGGCTAGCCCCCTCTCCCTTCATGGGAGAGGGGGTTGGGGGTGAGGGTGCGTAAGGGTGCGTAAGGGTACGCCTCCACAGCGACTCCTTCAAGATTGCTATACCCCAACTCTGAACAGTTACAGCTACTGCGCCCGCTGCGGCGTAGCATCGGCTGTGTTATAATTAGTTGACCGCTGCAAAAAGAACAGGCCCCCTTGGAACATTATGCGTATTCTAATTGTGGATGACGATGCACGAATCCGCGACATATTGAAGCGACAGTTGAGCTATGAAGGCTATCAGGTGGCTCTGGCAGGTGACTCTCATGAGGCTTTTGCCGAGGTTTCAGCCGACCCACCTGACCTCGTACTGCTGGACTTGATGCTGCCTGGGATGGATGGGCTTGAGATTTGCCGTAGGCTCAGGCAAGTAGATGACATACCAATCCTGATGCTCACCGCAAGGGGAGCCCTTGAGGACAAAGTAGGTGGGCTGGACAGCGGCGCTGACGACTACCTTGTAAAGCCTTTCCAGCCTGAGGAGTTGCTTGCCAGGGTGCGCGCGCTCCTGCGCCGCAGGCAGCCCCAGAGCGGCGCACTGAAGTTCGGTGTGCTAACAGTGGATCCATCTGCCAGACAAGTGTGGGTAGAAGAGAGGGCGGTCGAGCTATCAAGCAAGGAGTTCGATCTGCTGGAGTTATTGGCCCGCCACCCTCGACAGGTGCTTACCCGAGAGACTTTCTATGACCGCGTCTGGGGCTACGACTTCAGCGGCGAAAGCAATATACTCGAAGTGTACATACGGTATCTGCGCTCAAAGCTCGAAGCGGCAGGGTGCCCGCACTACATACAGACGGTGCGCGGCGTCGGCTACGTCTTGCGCGAAGAGAACTCCTGAAGCGCCAACCTCATTCCTGGGCTGCACGCCCAAAGCATTGATATGTCACTACGCTGGCGTTTAACATACTGGTCAACCCTCACCCTGGCTGTGGTCTTCGCCGTCTTCAGCACTGTGGCGTTTCTCACAGTGCGCTATTTCGTCTACCAGTCGGTAGACGACAACTTGAGGCGGCAATCCACCATCTTGCAGGTCTATCTACTCTCCTACGGCATCAACAATGTTTCCAACCTGAGCAACCAATCGCAGCCGGGAGCGGTCTTCTTCACCTTGATTGACCCGGCGAGTGGTCGCGTTGTTTCTGAAGACCGGCAAGTGCCTATCAGACCGGAGCTAATCTCAGACACGCTGGACCACGGCACCACCCTGACTACCATACAGGGGCAGAACAACACGCCTATTCGTGTTCTGCTACAGCAAGTTGTGAACAAAGTAACCGGGCAGGTATATGTGCTGCAAGCCGCTACACCTCTCGATGTCAGCAATCAGTTCCTCAGTGAGGCTGCGCTATCGCTGGCGGCTATATCGGTGGTGCTCATCATCGCGGCGGTAATCGGTTCGCGTGTGCTCACGGGCCGGACGCTACAGGCAGTTGAGCAAATAACGCGAAAGGCGCGCCAGATAGAGGTTTCGCAGGACCTGTCACAGCGCATCCCCGAAGGGGGAATAAACGACGAGGTCGGCCACCTGGCATCTACATTCAACCAGATGCTGGCACGGCTCGAAGCGGCATTCGAGGCGCAGAGACGCTTTGTGGCCGACTCATCGCACGAGCTACGCACACCCCTAACTGTAATCAAGAGCAACCTGCATTTGCTGCGGCGCACCACCGATCCCGGGGAGCAGTCAGAATTGATAACTTCAGCAGAGGCCGAAGCGTCCAGACTCAACCGGATGGTGAACGACCTGCTTTACATGGCGCAAATGCAGGCCGGGCATGACCTCAAGCCGGTTCTGCGGCCCGTAGAGTTGGATAGCCTGCTTCTTGACATTTTTGCACGCGCCCGCGCTATGGCTGCGATTAAGAACCAGAAGGTAATTCTCGCGCATGAAGATATAGCTGCCACAATGGGCGACCGCGACCAGATTCAACATCTCCTTCTCAATCTGGTGGATAACGCCACCAAGTACACACCGGAAGGCGGTACGATTACTCTCGGCTTGTGGATCGATGGGCGGCGAGTGCGGATAGAAGTCTCCGACACCGGGCCCGGCATAACCCCAGAAGGGCTTCCTTTTGTATTCGACCGATTCTATCGTACACAGGAAGCTCGACAAGTCGAGCGAAATGGGTCGGGCCTCGGCCTCGCAATCGTAAAATCCATTGCGGAAAGTCACAACGGGGACGTAGAGGTAAGTAGCGCGCCAGGGCAAGGCTCGGTTTTCAGGGTCTTCTTGCCTTTGATCGCATCCACGCTACAGCCAACACCCTACGATACTGGTGGCTCCGGGAACGGGAAGAATATACCTGAGACGCTCTCCGGCGTGAGGCGCGAAACGTGAATCGGGTTTCGACCTGTGATGGCGTTTGGGGGGAGAGATTGGCTGAGTACGAGAATTTGCTGATTGATTTGGATGTGGAAAAGCACATCGCTGTGGTCACCGTCAATCGGGCCGACAAGTTGAACGCACTGAACCGGGCGCTGTTGGCCGAGTTGGACCATGCACTTGACGAAATTGCTCAGCAGAGCGATATTCACGTGCTGGTGCTAACCGGTGCGGGAGCGCGGGCCTTTGTCGCAGGCGCTGACATAGCTGAAATTGGAGGGCTAAAGGGGCAGCAGGATGGGGCGGAGTTTGCCCGCTTCGGCCAGCAGGTCTTTTCAAAGATCGAGCGGCTAACGATACCAGTGATCATGGCAATCAATGGGTATGCACTTGGGGCCGGTTGCGAATTAGCCTTGTGCGGAGATATTCGCCTGGCCGCAGATACGGCGCAACTCGGCCAGCCGGAAGTGAACCTGGGGGTGATTCCCGGCTACGGCGGCACGCAGAGGTTAGCGCGTATCGTTGGGCGCGACAGAGCCAAGGGGATAATATTCACAGGCGAGAGATTGGGCGCGGAAGATGCGTACCGCCTCGGCATCGTAGACAGGGTGGTGCCAGCCGCAGACCTGCTTGACGAAGCGCTCAGTTTGGCTGAAAGCCTTGCTGCCAAAGCGCCCCGCGCCCTCGCGTTAGCCAAAATCGCCGTAAACGAAGGAGTATTGCTCTCTCTTGACGATGGTCTCGATCTGGAAGCCGAACTATTCGGGCAGGCTGTCGAGACGCAAGACCGCAAGGAGGGTACCGACGCCTTTCTTGAGAAGCGCCAGCCCCACTGGCTGGGCAGATAGACGTTGTCATCTCAAGCCGAGACCACTGGTGGTTTCATCATCAGAGACGCTCGCAGCGAGGACAAAGAGCAGGTGCTGGCTTTTACAGCGCATACCTGGGACTTCGGCGATTACATCCACCACGTCTATGATGAATGGTTGGACGACAAGAGCGGGCTTTTCCTCGTAGCTGAGGAGAAGAAGTCGGGCAGGCTCGCTGCTATTGATAAACTCACTATCCTCTCTCCTACAGAGGCCTGGTTTGAGGGGTTACGTGTCAGTCCTGACTTTCGCGGGCGCGGGTTGGCCGGCGAGCTTCAACGGTATATGATCGGCGAAGCTCGGCGTTTGGGCGCGCAGACAGCTCGCCTGTTGACACTCCTCAGCAATTCGGTGGTCCACCGCAACGCTTACCGCGACGGCTTCTCCCGGTTATTTATTGTGCGCTTCTGGAAGTGGCGGGAGCCGGACATCGAGAGCGCACAGGCAAGCGATCCCAAGATGGCGATGGAGTTGAGGCGAGCCACACCTGAAGAAGCGCCATTACTCTTTGAGTGGTGGCAAAAATCATCGTCTTTCGCCACCGCAGGGCTGCTTCACCGTAGTTGGGCATTCAGCAAAACCTCGGCTGATGAATGGACCGGCAGGGCCGCTGCTGGGGAGCTATACGTACCGCAAGGGCTTGATACGGCCCTGCCGGTCCTCCCTCCCCCGACAGCCATGATTTGGCCGGAGCATGAGGATGGCAGCCTGTTGTGGAAGATAAACCTTCTGTCAGCGGCGAGCGAAGAATGGGATGGCCTGGCAAGGGGACTGATAAAAGTTGCGCAACAAGCTCGCGTTGCCCAGATCGAAGGGCTCCTTCCCGACTCCATTGACACTCTCATGGGCCTGCGAAGCGCGGGCTTTACCCCGGACGATGACAATGAGAGATTATGCCTCTTTGAGCTACGCCTCGCTCCTCATCGCTCGTCTGCCGAAGGCATTATGAAGAGACCCCTGTAGATGCGGCGCACGTAGGGCGGAAGCAAGCTCATATCGCCCATCGTGCCGCTGGCAAGGCCAGCGAACATCTCCCAGTCGTTACGGTCAACGAGCATACCGGGCCAGTTTTGGGCCGGTATGCCATGCGCGTAGCCAAAGGCAAGTTTGGCCGCGACTGCGTATGTTGGTTTTGTTTCCACACTCAGCCGGACAACAGCCTCTATCATCTCCTCTTTGAGAGGCTCCCTGCGGCTGTGCCACCAGGCGTGTGCCAGCTCATGTACAGCCGCTTCATGCTGGGCGCTGTAGAGCCGCACCTCCCCTGTAGACGGCTGCCAGTAGCCTCCACCACCTATGCTGCTCAAGTCGTCTATGCAGAGATTCACGTTGGCGTGGAGCCACCTCTGGGCTTCCTGTGTGAAGTGATATTTACTCATCGCAGTATCAACAAAATACCAGCACTGCTTTTGGTCCGGGTGGGGCGCGGTAGCTGGCCGGACCACACCAGCCGAACCACGTAGAGAATACAAGGCGCGAACGAGTTTTTTCAGCGTGGCAGCGATCATTTTCCGGTTCCTTATCTATGTGCCAACTAACTATATCATATGCAACCGCTTGCAACCCAAATGTGACTTGTTCGTTGTATATTATGAGGGTGCTGAAGTGCTTCCTGGCACGAAAACTGCTTGAAAGTGAACGCGGGCTGTTCTAAGCAAGGCAAAGGGGCCAAAGCGGACGCAAGGTACCAAAGTGGGCGCCCTATTAAACAGGCAAAAGTGAGAATCAGAAGCAATAGGCAATAACTAGGAGGAAGAAACATTATGGAGAAGAAATGGATTACAGCTGCAAGCACACTGGGTGCTGCAAGCTTAGTTTTTAGCGCCGCGGCGCTGGCGCAGACACCACCGCCCAGCCCCTCGGTTACGGCGGAAACAACGTCTACCGCCAGTACAACAGGCACAGTGACTGCCGGCACCTCGGCTACTGCGATGGCTTCAGGCACAGCCGAAACGACGGTTACAGCCGTCTCCACAGTTACATCAGTTCCCGTAACCGGTACCGCGCAGCCAATACCGACCACCGTTATCTCATCTAATATTTACGTGGCGGGCGGCACAGGCGGTTTCCCCTTCGCAAACTCGGCTTTCCAGAACCTTTGGAACCGCACCGATAGCCTGGTTGCGGCAGGCACCGTGAAGCGCACATGGTTCTGGGGGCCCGGCCCGAACACCCCAGGCCTCATCGAGCAGTACAACGAAGACCCATCGGGCAAGAAGCAGCGTGTTGTCCAGTACTTTGATAAGAGCCGCATGGAGTTGAACAACCCCCTGGCTAATCCTTCACAGCCCTTCTTCGTCACCAACGGCTTGCTCACCGTCGAGCTAATATCAGGTTACATTCAACTTGGTGATAAGGACTTTGTGAAGTATCGCCCGGCCTGTATCCCGATGTCGGGTGACTTTGGCACTACGCTCGCACCTACATACGCCTCTTTCCAGAAGGTGTCCAACACCCAGGCAGGTGATCACAATGCTCCTAACCGCACAGGCCAGAACGCAACCGACACGATAGACAACGCAGGTAATGTAGGCAACGACCCGTCAAAGGCGAATGTGCCCAACGTGAAGTATGTCTACTTTGAGCCTACAACCAAGCACAACATACCGGCGGCCTTCTGGGACTTCCTGAACTCCTCCGGCCCCGTTAAGAACGGTAACGGCCAGACAGTAAACGAGCAGTTGAGCACGCCCTGGTTCTACGCCACAGGTCTGCCTATAAGCGAGGCATACTGGGCAACCGCCAAGATCAACGGCCAGGTTAGGGACGTACTTATCCAGGCTTACGAGCGCCGCGTACTTACTTATGTGCCGACCAATCCGGTGGGCTTCCAGGTAGAAGACAGCAATATCGGCCAGCACTACTTTGACTGGAGATATCGTAACTTCGGTTATTGCGCAGGCCAGCCCGTCACTACACCTACAGCACCTGTTCCCGCGCCGTCGGGCACAGTGCGGCCAACAGGCACGTCGGTGACAACACCGGAAGCGAGCATGACGGTTCAGCCGAGCGGTACAGCAGGCACACAGACTCCGCTAGCATCCCCTTCGGTTCAGGGCACGCAGAGCCCTATGGCCAGCCCTTCCGCTAGCGCTACAGTTACAGTTGGAACGACTGTTACAGTGGGGACTACTGTTACAGTAACACCATAACGTAGCCGTTCAGCTACAGCAAATGCAAAGAGGCCGCTCCACTTCGAGCGGCCTCTTTGTTATCTGTGCCGGGGCAAAGATATAACTGCCCGCAAAGGTTACGTGGGGCACAAGGAGGAGAATTAAACAAAAATCCGAACGAACTTTGCAGTTCCTTCGGATTTTTGTTGCTGCAAGTGCTCAACACACCTGCATTGGCCTTAGTATATCTACAAACAGAGCAGCAGTCAATAGGCAAGTTGAGCAGTTATCCACAATGACGGTGGACAAGGAAGGGCCAACGATTAGCCCGATGCTAATGCCATTAGCTATCATGCGCCCCTGATTTGCTTTTGAAAGCAGATGTGGTTGGGCTACCCGACGCAGCTTCGGCAACTATCTCATCAAAGAGAGCTTCCCAGCGCCTGGCAACCACTGCGGCGCTATATTCTCGCTCAACCTTCAGGCGCAGCTTCGCGCCTAGCTTGTGGCGCAGGCCAGGCTCGTCAATCAGGCGGTTGATCGCGGACGCCACCGCCTCAGGGCTTTCGTGTGGCACAAACAGGCCGCTCACTTCATCCTCTATCTGCTCTTCAGTGCCGTTGTCACGCGTCGCGATCACAGGGAGGTGTGCCGCGCCCGCCTCAGCGATCACATGAGGCATGCCTTCGCCCTGGGCTAACCAGACGAAGATATCGAGGCCCGAAAGTAATCTTGGCACGTCAGGACGGTCTCCCAGAAAGAGGAGCCTTCCTTCGAGGCCGAGGTTGGCCCCTAACCGCGCCAGTTCACCGGCATACTCCGGCATGAAGGCGTCTGGCCCACCGACAATGACAAAGCGTGCTTCAGGGTGCGTCTTGCAGACGGCTGCTGCTGCTCGCACAAAGTCTTCCACCCTCTTCTTGCGGTCGAGCCTGCCTACCCAGCCAACTAAGGGCATACTATCCTCTACTCCAAGCTCTCGTCTGGCTGGCTCCCGGTGAAGCTGATCAAACTCTGCGAGATCCACCATAGAGGGGATTTCCAGCGCATGTTGTGGGCGATCCGGCATCGCAGAGGCTGCCGCCCGCCGGATTGTATCGCACACGCCCACGTAGCGGCTCGTGAAATGTTTTGGCCCCGCAAGCGCCTCTCCCACAAGGCCGCCGTGCTCTATCAGTGGAGGGCGTCTACCATGCGCCAGCCGCGCCAGCGCAGGGTAGACGTCCGGCACGGCCTGGCACGCAACGATGACATCGTAAGCAGGCAGCTTGCGGGATAGATATTCTACGGTGTCTTCAAATGAAAGATCATATGGCGTGCGGTCTACGGGCACACCCAGCGACTCAAGCTGTATATGGGTTTGGTCGGGCATGTTGGGCTTGCGGAAACATGCCACGACCTCTATCTTATATCGCGCTGAGTCCAGATTTTGCGCCAGGAGCCGCACTTCTGTCTCCTCGCCGCCTACCACCAGCCATGAGAAGACAAAGAGCACCCGCTTCGGCCTGCTCAGCCCCGTGACGCCGGTAATATCACTCATGACCCCCCATTTGCACGCCTAAGCGCGAACTCCGATCATACTTCGCAATTCCACGACTTGTCCCTGGCTCACGGATTGGTTGGCGGCTGTTGTAAGCCGGTGGGTTTGAATTGCCTCTGCGTAGGGCGAGCGTACCTTGTTCGTCTTTCCCTGTACAGCATCTATGAAGTCTCTGTCCTCTCGGAGGAAGGGGTCGCCCTCGGCCCGACGCACAGGCCTGCCTTTTCCTATGTCCGTCATTATCTCGAACTCCGACAGCTCAATTGACAGCCCTTCACAGAATAGGTGCAATCCTATACGGTGCGGCCAGTTGAGCAGACAAGTAGAAGAGATCGTGCCCAGAGCGCCCGACTGGAAGTGGAGGGTGGCAGTTGTCACATCACAGACATCGGAGTCGGGAAAGCCCACGCGGCTCATGCGCGAGCCTGCGGCGTAGACCTCCGTCACGTTGCCGACGAGCAAGCGAGCAAGGTCGAATATGTGCGTAGTCTGCTCGACCATTTGCCCACCCGACTCTGCTTCCTTGCGCCACCAGGGAGGTGGCGGGGTGCTGTCCAGCCAGTAGCCGAGCGCCAGGCGCGCCGGGTTCTTGCTCAGTAGCTCTTTCGCCTCCTCGGTGGTATCCAGATAGCGCCAGTGATAGCCGACTGCTGTAATGAGGCCATTGCTTTCTACAGCTTCGGCAATCTTCTCGGCGGTTTTCGCGTCCGCGGCCAGTGGCTTTTCGACAAAGAAAGGGAGGTTGCGCTCTATAGCCGCCAGTTCAGGCGCACCATGCGCGAAAGGCGGCGTACATATATAGAGCGCGTCAAGCTCTTCGCTTTCCAGCATTTGTGCAAAGTCCGAGTAAGCTTTGCCGCCGCAGCGCGCCGCCTGTTCTTGTGCGCGCTCCATTACCGGATCAGCAAGGGCCACGACTTTCACGTCGCTGAACGATAAAAGATCGCCCACATGCCTGCTTGCAATTCCGCCCGCTCCTATAAAGCCGATACGAATTGTGCTCATTTATTCCTCTCTTTGTTGTAATTCTACCCGCTATGACACAAAGCTCATGTCTGTGAAATCGAATTTGCCGGGCAGCGCATCTCTCAGGAGCATATCATATAGCTCCGCAGTTTCCCTCGCCATACGGACTGCGCTAAAGTCGCGCCTTGCAACAACTCGCCCATTCGCGCCCCACTGCGCCGCCAGTTCCGGCTGCCTCAGAAGCTCAATAATGGCGGAAGCTAAAGCGGCGCTCTCTTTGGACTTCACCAAACGCCCCGTGACCCCGTCCCTCACCACCTCGCTTGTGCCGCAAACGTGGGTTCCAACGACGGGAAGCCCGGCGTACATCGCCTCCAGCGCGGCCAGTGGCAACCCCTCAAACAAAGAGGGCAGCACGAAAATGTCTGATGATGCAAGAATCTCCGCGACATCAAAGCGGCGCCCCAGGAAAGAAATGCGGCTGGATAGCCCCAGCCGTTGCGCCTTCTGCCTCAGTTCTACTTCGAGGTCTCCTTCTCCTATCCAGACAAAGTGCGCCAGTGATTGAGGCTCAATGATAGAAGGTATAGCCTCAAGCAAGTAGCTGTGCCCCTTTTGCTCAGTCAGCCTGCCGACAGTCACAACCAGCTTAGTATCAGGCCCCACGCCCAGGCTGCCGCGCACCTGGCTGCGGTTGCTGTGAGCCTCAAGAGGTTGGATGCCATTGCGAACTACAGTTATTTTATGTCCCGGCACGCCTGCGTCAATATAACTTCTCCTTGCCCATTCAGAAACAGCTATCAACAGGTCGCAGGCTGCTACTATACGCACATGATTTTCGCGCTGATCCCGATCAGTAAGCAGATAAGGAAGGTGTTCCGTCCTGATGACAATGGGCACTCCTGCGTCTCTGGCCGCAAAGACGCCCTTTGTTCCTTCCCAGCCGATGCCTGCATGACAATGCATAATATCCACCTGATGCATTTGTAAGGCACGGCAAAGAGCAGTGTAGTTATTCACTTCGATAGCCGGTGTTTTTACCCCGATTGCGCGGGCGCGTTCAATAAAGTTTGTGCCCGATCTGGAAGGTGGGCAAACAAAAAGAATTTCGTATGCATCTCGCAACTGCAAGGCGAGGGCAAGCATATGCTCGCCCATGCCGGAAGGCTCAACGCTATCTGTAAAGAGACATAACACAGGCTTCAGATGCCGAGCCTTCGGCGTGATACTCTTACTTGAAACCCTGTGGCCTGTTGAGGAAGGGTTCGTAGCGTTCAATCCATTCTCCTGTCGGGGTAGCTGCCGGCGTTACACCGTGTTGTATCTGGCATAAGCTGAAGAACGTTCGCGCCAATGTGACCTCAGCGTGATCTAGCAAGCGTCCGTAGTTATCATGCAAGACGTGTGCCGCGTCGGAGTTCCCTCACCACATCTGCTTCTTCCAGATAGCGCCGCAGCGCATCTTCCAACGTTGGAAGGGGTGTGCCACGTTCGCTGCCAAGCACGCTATATGCTGGGCGCTTGGCGACCCAGCCCATCTCTGATATCGGGCGAGCTACAACGAGGCCTGGGTCCAGCCCGGCCATCTCAGCTATGCGCCGCCCTAGATCCACCCATGTAGTCGCGCCATTATTCGCCAGGTGCCATATCCCCTCTTCGCCGTCCACCAGCAGGTCCAGCGATGCACTCACCAGGTCGGGCACGTAAGTAGGCGATACCATGCAGCCATTTGTAGTGTGAACCGCATTGCCCTGCGCCAGCGCACGAAGTGTGTTGGTGACGAAATTATAGTCATCCCAGGGGCCAAAGAAGGCGCTCGTACGCACCACCAGGGCAGCGGACAATGCGGCAAGCGTCTGCTCCTCGGCCTCGGCCTTGCTTTGTCCATATACGCCGAGCGGCGCGACTCCGTCGCTCTCCACGTAGGCTCTATCCAGTGCGCCATCAAAAACCAGGTCACTGGAAAAAGTGACGAGCCTCACGCCCTTTTCAGCGCAAGCCACAGCGAGCACGGCTGGGCCTGTCGTATTCTCTCGAAAGCACGCCTCTTGCTCGCGCTCGGCATCGTCAACTCGCACATACCCTGCTGTGTTTACAACCGCCCAGGGCTTGTAGCGTGCTAAGAGGGCGCGAACCTCGCCCACGTTTGCGATGTCCATCTCGGCGCGCGTCACGAGCCTGTGAGCAAGCCCCCGCTGCTCGCAAATCAGGGCAAATGCCCGGCCCAGAGTGCCCCTTGCGCCTGTGATCAACAACGGCTGCGCGCTCGTTCTCCATTGCTCAGACTTCATACGCCACGGATTCCTGATGGAAGCTCCATTCGCTGAGACAGAGAAGCCGTAACAGAGGCGCACAGGGCGGCGCCACCAACCGGGCGCTTCTAGTGTGGGGTGGCTCGGCTCCCTGCCCGACGCAAGCTCGCGCATGAGGCCCGCCAGGGCAGTAGCTCTAGGCTCCGGCGCTCGCAAGTCGAAGACTCCAGGCTCGTAATGGTCTCGCATCTCAGTCACCAGAGAGTCCCAATCGTAAGCACCCAGGAGCGACCATGCGGTGACGGCTCGAACGTCTGCCCCCTCACCGCGTAATCTCTCGGCAGCCGACCAGAGTTCATTGAGCCATCTTAGCTGCTCCTCACGCGTACACCCATTGTGTGCCTCGGTGAAGGCCGTAGGCAGCCCGTAGCGCTCCCATGCCTCCCGCAGCAGGCGATAAGGCCCGTATAGCCCTTCGGCTCGCACCCTTACCGCTTCAACATCAGCATATTTATCCCGTCCATTGCCTCCATGCAGGTGCTGTGGGTATCGCTTCAGGTGTTCATCAAGAAAGCGCTCACCGGTGAGATAATAGTTAAGACCGATGATGTCGGGCGGGCATATGTTGTCGAGGAACCACTTGAGTGCGTCTTCCTCTATACCTGCCCAGCAAAGAAAGCCCCACATGGGGTGCTCTCTATTCACTTTGCCGCAGAGCAAATCGAAAGTGAGCCATCTACGCTCATTTTCCCACTCTGCTTGGTAGGTGAGAGGGGGTGTGCTGAATGTCCTCGCGGCATCCTCTGTCTGCACCAGTTGAGCGTCGGGGCGAACCTTGCGTATAGCTTGCATTGCCAGAACTACCGCGCGGCACTCTGTCAGCAGGGCCGTCGCAAAGGCAAGGTTACTGTGCGCGTGCGGGTACCAATGGCCGTAAAGACCACTGAAGCGGGCGGTAGTTAGCGGCTCGTTTACAGGTGTGTAGCTTTGGACCCAGGGGTATCTCTCGGCCAACGCTTGAGCAAAGCGCGCCAGACCCTCAGGGAAGCCTGGGTCCAGCAGGTTGGTGCTGAACGGTCCACTGCCATGATGTACAAGGCCAACTATGGGACGAACTCCAAGCGAGCGTAGCCGCTCCAACCGCTCGTCGCTCCAGGACCAGTCTGCGCTCTCCAGGCCGTCGGGCGCGGTATCCTCCCACAGGATCGGGTAACGGATAGCCGCTATGCCAAGCCCCGCGAACCTCTCAAGGTCCTCGATGCGACTGTCATGCCCGGTGCGCTTCACCTGATCAAAGACCCGGTTGCCCACACGATTAACGGTACACTCTATCCCTGCCCACAACTCTAGTCCGCGCTTTGCCTCCCTCTCTATAGTGTTGGCAGATGCGCTGCTCGCATAATCTCCGTCGCGTTCCATAGCTCCTCTGGTGGCCGCGCCAGCCAGATTATCGGTCGCCGAGGGGCGAGGCATCAAAGCGCGCAAGCAGGTCGGCGGGCGAATCATAGATGGCAATGGCGCCTTTCAGCTCGGCGTCTCCCCAGCCACCGCATCTGACGCCAATCGTGGGCACTCTCGCCTTCCCTGCGGCCTCTATGTCGTAAGGCGTATCTCCCAACATCACAACTTGCTCTGGAGGATAGCCTATCTTCTTGAGGGCAGCCTGAATAATGTCTGGGTCGGGCTTTGATTTCTTTGCATCGCCCGATGAGGTGGTATCCTCTACAAGGTCTGCTACCTCCGCAATCGTTAGCAGCTCCTTGAGAAGCTGCGGCTCAGACGAGCTCGCAACTACCAGCTTCAGGCCCTTGTCTTTCATGCGCTGGAGCAATTTCCTTGCTTGCGGGAAGGCCACAAGCTGAGGCATGTACTTCTCCTGGAAGATCTGCGCGTACCATTTGCTGAGCTGCTTGCCTTCTTCGCTCTCTTTGTCCACGCCTATGGTGCTCGGAAGGAGATTGTCGCCTCCCATCCCCACTGCCCGCCTGATCTTCTCGAAGGAAAGAGTGTAGCCGCCCTCCGCCATCGCCTCTACCCAGGCCTGCGCATGCTCGTCATTACTGTCCACAAGCGTGCCATCCACATCGAGGATTACTCCGCGAAAGTTGCCCAACTAAAGTGTCTCCTTCTTTACCGGTCGCCAGTCATCCGCTAGCCTTACATAGCTGCGGTGGCGGTCGTGCCATATGCTGGTTGGAAAGCTCCGTCAGCGGCTGTCCGCGTCAACGCTTCGAGCTTCTCCAATTTTTGCACTTCTTCAGCGGCATTCTTGCCCGCGATGAAGGCATGATCAGAGTTGTAATACTCCCACTCGCTGTAGCGGCCTGAAAGTACAATCCCCTTGCTCGCCACCCACTCCCTGATGATTTTGACGTTCTGCGGGCGGGCATGGTCATAAACTACGTAGGCATAAGGCATATCCACCTGGTTGGCTGCCCAGATCGGGTCATCTTCATTGATGATGCCCACCCGCCTGCACTCTTCGATGCAGCGTTGAGTGAGCGCGTCCCCGTCACAAGGCAATGGCTTGTACTCCGAGTAGGTGATCTCGCAGGTGAGGCCGAAGCCACCCGGCGGGTTGCAATAAGGGCTGGCGTTGCCTTGCACAAAGATGCGGTGGAAGACGGTGTCTTCGGGATAGTAAATCCAGTGCTTATCCGTAAGATGCTCGCGCCCCACGCCGAGGTTTACGCAACGCACCGAAACATGCCTTAGCCCTTCGGCGGCAGCTCGTATATCTGCGGGCACTTCCTTGCCCATCAGCTTTACCAGCACGGGCAGCGGCATAGTACTTACCAGACGCTTGTACTGTAGCTCTCTGCCATTGCTCAACGTTACTGTGCGCTTGTCGGGTGACACCGCTTGCACGCGTGTGTTGAGCATCAACCGGTCTTGCACATAAGGAAGGAAGCCATCCATGAGGGCCTGAAAGCCGCCACGAAGAGGGTAGCCGAAACGGGCATTGGGCCCCATCGGCTTTGGCACGGGCTGTAGCGCGCCATCAATAATCTCTTGCAGGTCGGGGAGGGGCACGCGTCCTCCCAGCCATGAAGTTTCCATCTCGGTGAGAGGCACCGCCCACAACTTCTTGTTGTAAGGTAGCGCGAAGTGCTTGCCGATGCCCGCGCCCCAAACCTTATATATAAATTCCTCAAAGTTACGCGGCTCACCATTGGGGATTGTAACTGAGCAGCCGTTATTATAGCCTGGTGCCGGTGCCACGACGCTTTCTACCGTGCCGTCGGCACAGCAGTCCATTAGCTCGTCGGGCTTGCCGTTACCCCCATCCTTAATATACGACAGCTCCACGCTAAGTGGCGCTCTGACTGCCGGTGTGGTAGCGCCCAAGCTTTCTTCAGTCGCTGCGCTTCCGTAGCGGGCTTCTATCGCACCTATAATGCACTCTTTTATTACCTCCGGCGGCAGACCGTAGAGTGCGCCCTGGAAAGGATAACGTGTATAGACATCTTTGCTGTATATCCAAGCTTCGCGGTCTTGCCAGTGCACATTGTCGCCCAGTAATATTTTATAGAGCCTATGAACGTGGTCATCCTTTGAAAACATGATATGTCCGGCATAGTCAAAAGTGAAACCATTATCTATAATCGAGCGGCACCAGCCGCCCACTGTGGAGTTCTGCTCAATGAGCAAAGCGTCGCTGCCCAGATGATATGCCGCGCTCAAACCAGTCGGCCCGGCGCCGATCACAATGTTTACAGGGCCTCTGTTGCTGTTTGTATCGCTCACGATGTTCCTCACTCTCTAGAATCTGTTATATGTTATTCAACTTCCTCAAAGGTAAGCGGGCCAATTGGCCTTATAGAAACTCTCCTTCCAGTTGAGCTATGGGAGCACGATATTTAGGTGCACTCTACGCCTGTTCGAGAGCAGCACTCTTTTGTGCTCTTACAGGTAATGAGTCCCTTTGCTGTTGGATTGCTTCCGCTATGAGCGCTTCCATTTCGCTCACTGTAGAATCCCATGACGTGCGTGCAAGCACCGAGCGCATCTTTTCTGCTCGTGCGGCCCTTTCTTCATCGGAAGAAGATAACGCCTCCTCGCAAGCCGCGATAAACTCTTTGGGTGTTGCTCCCAGATAAACAATATCGCCGTAGGGGACGGCCACATCGGTAATGGGGGTGCTTACTATCGGCTTCTCGGCCACCATGTACTCCAGCGTCTTAGTGGGGCTGATGAAGCGTGTAGACTCGTTGCGTGCGAAAGGCAACAGGCACACGTCCCAGCCTGCGAGGTAAGATGGGAGGTTCTCGTAGCTTCGCAGCCCTATGTAGTGAATATTGGGCTGCTCAGGCAGGTCGTTGACGTCAATCTTGACAACAGGACCAACCATAACGATCTGCCACTCAGGGTGCGCCTCCGCTAGCGCGTCGAGCAACGCCAGGTCCATTCGCTCATCAATAACGCCGTAGAAGCCGAGGCGTGGGTGCGGCAGGTGCGCCTGGTCGGTAGCCTCCGCAAAGCTGGCAGCCTGCCTAAAGTGAGCAGCATCAATGCTGCTGGGGAAGCAGTAGAGATTGTCGTGTCGGCCCTTCTTCGCCTTATAGAGGCTTGGCCCGCCGGTGAAAACTATGTCTGCCCAGCGCAATAGAGCAGCCTCACGCTCAAGCAGTTGTGGTGGCGCGAAGCGAAAGGCCGATAGCTCGTCCATGCAATCGTAGACCACCGCCTCCGGCTCAAGTTCCTGCGCTAGAGGCAGGGCCATAGGGGTGTAAAGCCATGCGACGTAATTCTCCAGCTTTTGCTCATCGACTAACTGCTTGAGAAGAACTTTGAGCACAGGCAATTGCTCATCACTGAAGCCTGGTGATGCCAGGTTAGTGCACGGCTTACAGACAAGCACATCAGGAGCCGGCGTATCGAACTCCCAGTGTGGATCTTCCCCAGCTAAGTACGCTTGTTCCTGGATGAAGAATACCCTGTGGTCGGCGGCAAGCCGTGAGAGCAGGTGTTGCGGACGCTGGTAAACAAAATCCCAGTTGAGATGTGAGAAGACAACCAGATCGTAATTCCTGTACATTTATTCTCCATTCCGCATGCAAAGTCAGCCACATATACGCTACTAAGCACAGCCATAAGGCACTAAAGCAAGTAATGTGCCAGGCGAGTGAAGGAGCAGGGCTCGGGGCTCGGCCGCTGATCCCCGATCGTAACTGTTCAGAGTAAGCCATGACCCTATGGGTCACCACTACCGATGAAAATACGAGTGATTCAGCACCCCTCTATACTACTACCCTTCTCATTTCTAGAGGAGTAGGGGTGAGGGTGCGTGAAGGTACGCTTCCACAGCTACTCTAAGAAGGTTGCTCCACCTCAACTCTGAACATTTACAATGGGATGTAACTGTTCAGAGTATGGGCTTGGGGGGCCGGCCAGGCCCCTGACGAGGTTACAGGGGTGATTAAAGCCCCCTCTCCCTTCATGGGAGAGGGGCATGGGGTGAGGGCGGGTGAGGGCAGATGGTTCAACACCCGCACGGATACCCCAAGGAGATTGCTCCACCTCAACTCTGAACATTTACAATGGGATCTCTTCTTGACATAGTGTGTACTGTTGGTGTAGACTAGGCGGACAAGCTAATAGAAATCGAGAGTGGTAGCGAGAGAACTGGCTCTAAGACCTACCCGGCAACCGGCAACAGCGCGGTGCCCCACCCAGCCCTCTGGGGAAGGATTAGGCCGCTCAACGGCAATATGGCCTCTCCTTGAGAGGTCTTTTTGTTTGGCATATTTGGCAGTAAGCTATGGGTGGAGTGCTATGGGCGCGTCACCGGCGATCTATGAGGCAGCTTTGGCTGCCATGGGAGGCACCGACGTAAATGCCTGCATCTGAAAAACGAAATATCGACCAAAGCCATCCTTTTCTCGTCCGTTTGCGTCAGGAAGGGCCCATCATCTGCGATGGCGCGATGGGCACCATGCTCTACTCTATGGGTGTGCCTGATGGACATTGCTTTGATGAATGCAATATCTCGCAGCCCGACCTGGTGCGTAGCGTGCACGAAGCATACATCAAGGCTGGCGCTGACATCATCGAGACCAACACTTATGGCGCGAACCGCTTCAGGCTGTCGTTATTTGACCTGGGTGACAGGGTGCGCCAGATCAATATGCGTGGAGCTAAGATAGCCCGGGAACTGCGCGAGGTGAGCGGCCAGCCCGTGCTCGTGGCCGGCGCTGTTGGCCCCCTTGGCAAGCCTATCCGGCCGGTAGGGGTTATCCCGGCAGACGAAGCGCGTTCTATTTTCCGCGAGCAGATAGAGGCTCTCCTTGAAGGTGGGGTTGACCTCTTTATCCTGGAGACGTTCCGCGATCTTGAAGAAATGCGCCAGGCGCTCACGGCGGTGCGCGAGGTTTGCGACTTGCCTGCGGTCGCGCAGATGACCTTCGAAGAGGACGGGCGCACCCAGATGGGCAACACCCCTGCGGAGGTTGTGGCCGCTCTTGAAGCGTTGGGCGCTGACGTCATAGGGGCCAACTGCTCGACCGGGCCTCAAAGGATGGCTCGTGTTATCTCCGAGATGGCGGCTCACTCGCACAAGCCGCTATCGGCGCAGCCCAACGCAGGCTGGCCTGAGATGGTTGGCGGACGCATTGTTTACGTCTCTACTCCTGGCTACATGGCCGACTTCGGCAAACGAATGGTCGCCAGGGGCACAAAGATACTTGGCGGCTGCTGTGGCACCACACCAGCCCATATCAAAGCACTGGTTGAGTGCCTGCGCCAGCCGGGAGAGACCTCAACGCCGGGTGAGGTGCCTGGCCGCCCATGGGGTGCCGCTAGCTCGCTCTCTTCAATCACCGCTCCACTCACCGCGGCGCAGAGCGATACGCCTGTCCCCAGGTCGGGTGGGGTAATTGAGGAGAGTGAAGAGCGTCTATCTGTGCACGATGAGGCAGGCTCTTTCGGTTGGAAGCTCGGCAAGGAATTTGTGGTCAGCATCGAGCTTGATCCGACCAAGGGAGTAAACCCCAAAAAACTTATTATCGGCAGCCAGATGCTGAAGCAGAAAGGGGTAGATGCGGTAAATGTAGCTGATAGCGCCCTTGGCCGCGCTTCGATGAGCGCGCTTGCCGTTAGCTATCTCGTGACGCAGCAGGTGGGTATAAACGCGATTGTCCATTTCACTACTCGCGACCGCACGCTGATGGGTATTCAGGCCGAGCTACTCGGCGCGCATGCAATGGGGATACGCCATATACTTGCTCTCACGGGCGATGCGCCCAACCCTGTTGAAGGGCTAGGCTCATCGGCTGTTTTCGATATTGATTCTATTGGCCTGATCAAGCTGTTGACCAAGCTGAACAGAGGCGAAGATATAGCGGGAAACAGTATCGGCGGCACCGCCGACTTTCTAATCGGTTGCGCTTTTGACCCGGCGGCTCGCGACTTGCCTCTGCAAATAGATCGCCTGGGACAGAAGCTGGAAGCGGGGGCGCACTTCGTCATGACGCAGCCTGTTTACGATCTTGAGCTCGTAGATCGCACTCTTGAGCACGTTAAGGCGTTCAACGCGCATGTGCTGCTGGGCATACTGCCTTTGCAGAGTTATCGCCATGCCGAGTTCCTGCACAACGAGGTGCCGGGTATTGTCATTCCCGAGTTTGTGCTTGCACGGATGCATGCGGCAGGCGCGGAGGGTCGCCAGGCAGGGGTTGAGATGGCCCAGGAGATATTGAAGTACGCCCAGGACCGGTACGCGGGCGCCTACCTGATGCCGTCGTTTGGCCGCTATGAGCTATGCGCCAGCGTACTAGACGTTCTGCCGCGGTTTGCGCCCGTCGGCATCAGCAGCGAGGCGTCAGGGGGCGGCGCGCACAAATACCCCAAGAAGGTTGCTCCACCCCAACTCTGAACACTTACCGCTAGAAAGCGCCTTGTCCAGCAGTCTGCGATTGTGTTATAATAGCCGCGTATTGCAAAGTGAGGTGTAGTAGGAATAAAGAAGGTGTGCCGCCTCCCAGCAGTAGAGGATTTGAGGCAGATGTATGAACGCCCTGGAGAATGGGCCAGCGGGGGCGTCTGACCGCCCGCAGGAGGTAATCTAATTGGCATTGCAGACGGAGCGTAAGCAGGAGATAATCGGCGATTATAAGATACACGACACCGATACAGGCTCGCCTGAAGTACAGATAGCTATTCTGACGACGCGCATAAATGACCTGAGATCGCATTTCACCGCTAACAAGCACGACCATCACTCTCGGCGTGGTCTCCTCAAGATGGTGGGCCGCCGCCGGCGGTTGCTCAACTATGTGGCACGCAAGGACATCAACCGTTATCGCGACATCATAACGCGTCTCGGCCTGCGCGACTCCACGTCCCGCCCAGGGCACCTGTAATTCACCTCTCAAATATCAGAGTTTTGCGGCCAGTTTTTCGCGTAGTGCGGCTGGCCGCTTTGGACTACCCTGGGCCGCCGACCACTGACAGCCCTATGGAAGCAAAGCCGGTTCGCAGAAGGTAATCACCGGCTGTTGAAGGAGAATGTTTGTGAACGAAAGTAAGAAATTCAGTACCACGTGGGCCGGACGTGAGCTAACGATAGAGACCGGCAAGCTCGCGGAACAAGCAGCAGGCGCTTGCACAGTACGATACGGCGACACGATTATCCTGGCGACCGTTGTAGCCGCCAGGGAACCCCGCGAGGGGACCGATTTCCTTCCGCTGACGGTAGATTACGAGGAAAAGATGTATGCCGCCGGGAAGATACCGGGCGGCTTTATCAAGCGCGAGGGGAGGCCCACTGAGGTAGCTACGCTTACCGCTCGCCTCACCGACAGGCCGCTTCGCCCATTGATACCCAAGCAATGGCGCTCCGAGATACAGCTTACAATCACCACCCTATCATCAGACCAGGAGAACGAGCCTGACTTGCTCTCCATTATAGGCGGATCGGCGGCCATGAGCCTGTCGGACGTGCCTTTTGCAGGTCCTGTCGGCTCGGCCAAAGTAGGCTATATAAATGGCGAGTTCATCCTGAACCCGACTGCCCAGCAGTTGCAGGGCTCGGAGCTGGACCTCATACTGGCGGGCACCGCTGATGCTGTAACGATGGTTGAAGCGGGCGCACGTGAGCTTCCTGAGGAAGTTATGCTTGAGGCCATTCGCCTCGGCTTCGAGGAAGGGATCAAGCCTGCCGTCGAGTTGCAGAAGAGAATGATCGAAGAGCTTCAGCCTAAGAAGCGCGAATGGCAGGCTCCCCAGACAGATACAAGCCTTGTTGACCGTGTAAACGACTTTCTGGGCACAAGACTGCGCGAGGAAGCCAACAACCCCAACAAGTCGGTTCGCGAGGCGCAGACCGATGCCCTCATGCTGGAAGTCTCTAACCATTTTGTCGATGCCGAAGATGTGCCTGACTTTGAGAAAGGCAAGCTGAGAGGCGATGTGGCGAAAGCCTTCGAGTCGCTGTTGAAAGAAGAAGTACGCACGGCCATTTTGGAGCGCGGCGAGCGTCCGGATGGGCGCGGGGTAACGGAGATTCGCCCTATATCGATAGAGGTTGGGGTGTTGCCGCGCACGCACGGCTCGGCTATCTTTACACGCGGGCAGACCCAGGTGCTCTCTGTTGCCACGCTCGGCACTGGCGCTGACGAGCAGATGCTTGATGGCCTCGGCATCGAGGACAAAAAGCGCTATATACACCACTACAACTTCCCTTCTTACTCAACAGGAGAGGTCAAGAGGTCGCGTGGCCCTTCCAGGCGTGACATCGGGCATGGCGCGCTCGCCGAGCGGTCATTAGTGCCTGTGCTGCCGAGCGAGCAGGAGTTCCCTTACGTAATACGCGTGGTCAGTGAGACGCTGTCGTCCAATGGCTCGTCTTCGATGGCATCGGTCTGCGGCAGCACATTGTCGCTGCTCGATGCGGGTGTGCCGCTCAAGGCTCCTGTGGCGGGTATCGCTATGGGCCTTGTTGAGAGCAAGGATGGCACTCAGCATCGCATACTCACCGACATTCAGGGGATAGAGGATGCGTTGGGCGATATGGACTTCAAGGTGGCAGGCACAACCGAAGGTATTACAGGCTTGCAGCTTGACCTGAAGACAGCCGGGCTTGCTTTCGCGATCATGCAGGAAGCGATGACCCAGGCGCGTGACGCCCGCCTCTTCATACTTGATAAGATGGCGCAGGTGATTTCTGCTCCTCGTGAGGAGTTGTCGCTTTACGCGCCGCGTATCCTGAGCATCAAGATCAACCCTGAGAAGATTGGCGCCCTGATCGGACCGGGTGGCAAGAACATTCGTGGCATCACGGAGAAGACCGGCACCAAGATTGACGTGGACGAGACGGGGCTTGTGCAGGTAGCTTCCACGGACGGAGAGAGCGCCAAGCAGGCCATTAAGATGATCGAGGGGCTGACCAAAGAGGCCGAAGTTGGCGAGATTTACCTCGGCAAGGTGGTGCGTATCCTACCCTACGGCGCTTTCGTGGAGATTTTGCCGGGCAAGGATGGGTTGGTCCATATCTCGGAGCTTGCCGACTACCGTGTCGAGCAGGTTGAGGACGTGGTGAGCCTGGGCGACGAGATCAACGTGATGGTGATAGATGTAGACCGCCAGGGCAAGATCAGCCTGTCGCGCAAGGCTGTGTTGACGGGCGAAATGCCCCCACCACGCGCTGAACGCGAGCGAGGCGGCTTCGGTGGCGACCGCGATAGAGGTCCGCGAGATGGCGGGCGAGGCGGCTTCGGCGGTGGCGGTGATCGTCCACCACGAGAAGGTGGCTACAGCCCTGGAGGCTACGGGCAGGGTGCCGGTAGTCGAGGCCCCAGTGGCCCACCTTCGGGTGGAGGCTACGGCAACCGCCCGCCACGCGAAGGCGGAGGCTACGGCAATCGCCCGCCTCGTGAGGGTGGCGCTCCCGGTGGAGATCGCCCCCCGCGAGAAGGGGGCAATCGCTGGTAGGTCGGTTCCAGTACGGACACTGCGACGCTTGTAAAATGCAAAGAGCAGTAAGGCAGGACCTCTCCCAAATAGGGAGGGGTCTCCATTTGTCCTTTACGCCATACTCAATGTCGCCCAAGCTAGCTTGACATAAAGCCGAACAGCAAGGTAGGTAATGTGCCACTCATCTTACGCATGGCGGGCGACCTACTGCCAGAGCTGCATTAGCGGGATTATCATTGGCGCTGGCTACCTCGCTTAAGTTGTACCCAGGCGTGCTGGTGCTTTATCTCATCATGCGGCGCGAATGGAGGGCGCTAGCCGCCTTCGCTCTTGGTCTTGTAGGCTATGGTCTGGTGGGAATGCTGCTGACCAGCCTGCAGGACACCTGGACTTATTTCACCCGCGTGCTGCCGAACCCCGGGGGCACCACAGCCTGGATGGAGAACCAGACGCTAAGCGGCTTTGTCGCCAGGCTGCTCACCGACCGCATCCGCCTCGAGAGCTTCGCCGCTGATCTGCCTGCGCGTGCCCTCAAACTTAGCGTGCTAAACTACGCGGTTGGGGCTTTGGTCATAGGGTTGGTGCTAGGGCTGAGCTATATCCGTCGTAAGTCACAGTCACAACAGCAGCTACAGCCCCCAATTCGTAGCGGTTCGTCATACACACTTGGTTTCGCTTCTCTACTCTCTGCCACTATATTCGTACTGCCAGCCGCGTGGTTGCACTACTACGTAGCTTTTCTTCTGTCGCTGGCCGTCGCCTTCTATTGCCTGCAGGCAGACGGTGGGTACTGGTGGCTGCACAGCCCCAGGTTGGTGACTGCTTCCGTTGTCTGCCTGGGGTTAGGCACGGTGTTGTTGATGTTCGGCAACGTGTGGTTTTTCTATAACCGCGACAACTTCGGAGGTGTCTGGAAGCTGCTGCTATCATATAAGTTCTACGGTGCTGTGGTCTTCTGGGCGGGGCTCGTGATGATGCAGTAGCTGGCGTTGACGCCGAAGCAAGCTATCAACAGCGAGGCACAAGAGGTGGAACCGCGTACGAACTCGATCTCACGGAGGGCCTTTGAGGAACCCGTGATATAGGTGGCTCTCTGACTCTATACTGTGCGAAAGTTGAATCTATGCCCACGACGCTTGTTATGTAGCAACGTGGTGGTAATAACGGCTGGTGCCCCTACGTCTATTGCGACAGTAAGTGTTCATGGTAGAGGTGAAGGGCCAAGCCCCTGATGGGGTTACAGAGGTGTCCCCTCCCTGCACCCCTGTTCTGAACAGTTACTAGCGTTTGGTAAGCGTTCAGAGTATGGGTTACAGAAGTGTATTAAAGCCCCCTCTCCCTTCATGGGAGAGGGGCATGGGGTGAGGGTACGTAAGGGTGCGTAAGGGTACGCCTACACAGCTACTCCTTCAAGATTGCTACACCCCAACTCTGAACCCTTACCAGTAGCAAAGCGATTGACAGGCATGTTATAATAGGTATACATTTAAGGCCGCGCAAGCTTTTGTGCGAAAGGAGCAGACGATATGGTGAAATTAGTTCACATAAACTTCCAGATTGGTCTTTCAGTCTGTGAGAGGAGTTCGTCTACACGCTGCTAGCTTTGATCGCCGCTTAACTACCCGGCCGTAGACGCTCTTTTCGCGCCAACGGCCTTTTTGCTGCCTTGAGTGTTGCGCTGCATTCCTGGGGCCGTAGACCATCTGGAGGTCTGCGGCCTTTTTATCGTTTGTTGTGTTAGCGAAGCGGCGTATCTCAAGGAGCTTTTTCCATAGATGAAAGATTACTCACACTATCTGGATTACTTACAAGATGACCTGGAAGAAAGTGAGCAACGGGAGCCCCGCACCAAAGCCAGGCGGAGTAAGCCAGAGGTTGTTGAACCGACTGCACAAGTTGAGACCAGGAAGGAGGGCTTCAACCCTTCCTTCTCGTCCTCCTTTCACGAGCGAGATTGGATCCTCACCTATCTGAGCGGATTTTACGAAGACCAGCTGATCACCGATGTGCTCAGGCAAGTAAAGGGTGGCAAGGAGGCAAATGTATACTGCTGCGCGGCGCACCCATCAACCGGCATGGACCTCATCGCGGCTAAGGTATACAGGCCTCGAATGTTCCGCAACCTGCGCAATGATGTGCTCTACAGGCAGGGGCGCGACATACTCGACGATGGCGGCAACAGGGGCAGACGCGAGTTTCTGGCGATGAAAAAGAAGACAGGATTCGGCCAGAACTTGCGGCATACCTCGTGGCTCATGAACGAGTTCCAGACGATGGAATTGCTCTATGCAGCGGGCGCTGATCTCCCAAAGCCTGTGGCTCACAACGACAACGCAATCTTGATGTCGTACATGGGCGATGAGCGGTGGCCCGCACCCACACTCAACAGCGTCCGGCTCGACAAAGAAGAAGCCCAACCTTTGTTCGAGCGACTGCTACATAATGTTGATCTGATGCTGGCGGCGGGGCGTGTGCATGGCGACTTATCCGCTCACAATATTCTCTACTGGGAAGGCGAAGTTAGAATCATAGATTTCCCTCAGGCAGTGGACCCGTTGGTAAACCCTAATGCTCTCGATCTGCTGGCGCGAGATGTCGAGAGATTGTGCCAGTACTTCGCCCGCTACAACATCGTGTCAGCCCCGGCAGAGCTAACGGCGGAGATTTGGTCGCGGCACATCCCCACCTGAAACAGCGAGACTTCCACTCTGCGCCCCAGAAGCGCGCAGAACCTTCGGCATTTACTCAGCGCTCTCTGCGACTCAGCGGTGCGTTTAAATAAGCCGTGGTAAGCGTTGATAAGCGTTCAGAATAGGGGCTTGGGGGCCCCCTGGCCAAGCCTCTGGCGGGGTTCCAGGGGTGCCCCCGGCTCTTCCTATGCACAAAGCCCCCTTGTGGGAGAAGGGCATAGGGCGTGGGAGAAAGCCCCCTCTCCCACGAGGGGAGAGGGGGTTGGGGGTGAGGGCGGGTGAGGGCGGGTACACTCGCACACCCCCAAGCCCAGCACTGCTTGACAGCGTGCGTGCAGTGCCCTATAATAGCGAGGTTGCCGCGTAATCTAAAGCATAGGGAAAATGGACACTTCTAATACAGACCTGGTATTCAATGTTGCCCAACTCCTTAAGGAGCCGGTAGGGGCGATACGAAAATATAGCCTTGATACTCCCCTACTCGTGTTGGCTGAAGAAAGCTCCGAAGATGGTAGCCTTGCGGCTTACGACCTGCATGGCAGCGTGAAGGTGACGCGGATGAGCCGTGATTTGCTGGTGCAAGGTGATGTAGAGGCCTCCGTCAGCCTGGAATGTAGCAGATGCCTTGAGCAGTTCCGCCTTCCTGTAGATGCTATGCTGGAAGAGTTATTCCAGCCTACATTGGATGTGGAAACAGGTCGCCCTGTGCAGCTTGATGATTCTGAGAAGGATGACACCGCCTTCCATATCGATCAGAACCATCTGATGGACCTCTCTGAACCTGTGCGGCAGGCGCTGCTCGTTGCGTTGCCGCTCAAACCTTTGTGTAAAGAGGAGTGTGCGGGGCTCTGCCCCCACTGTGGGGCCAATCTCAATGAAACCCAGTGTGGCTGTGAGAGCGAAGACGTTGATAGCCGTTGGCAAGGCCTCCGCGAACTGAAGTTAGGGGATCTACCGGCAGGCGACTTGAATATAAACTAGACCAAGGAGCGAATAAACTATGGGTGCTACACCCAAACAGAGAATCTCCAGCAAGCGCCGTGGCGACCGCCGCAGCCAACAGCACCTCAAACCCCTTCAGCTGGTGGAGTGTCCTCAGTGTCACAACCCGCGCCAGCCTCATCATGTTTGCCCCACCTGCGGCACTTATCGTGGCCGCCAGGTCATCCAGATCGAAGCAGCAGAACCACAGCAAAGATAGGCCGTAGCCCTTAGCGCGAGCAGCTATCCTTGTGAAGTATCAGCATCTCTCATCCCTGAGAGCGTACCCGGAGCTAACTAATTGTGGCTAAGTATGCGGCTATAACAGGCTGGGGCAGTGCGGTGCCCGATAAAGTGCTCACTAACAGCGACCTGACGAAGTTGGTTGATACCTCAGATGAGTGGATCACCAGCCGTACAGGTATACGTGAGCGCCGCGTGGTCTCTGATGGGGAAAGCACCGCTACACTTGCGGTCACAGCGTCGCGCCAGGCCCTGGAGCGTGCCGGTGTTTCGCCCTGGCAAGTTGACCTTGTAATCTGCTGTACTGCTACCCCCGATTATCTCTTTCCCGCCACCGCGTGCCTTGTGCAGCACGAGATTGGCGCGGAAAATGCCGGCGCCTTCGATCTCGAAGCTGCCTGCGCCGGATTTATTTATGGTCTGAGCGTGGGAAGCCAGTTTATTAGCACAGGCGCATATAAGACCGTGCTTGTGGTGGCTGCCGAAGCCCTCTCGCGCTTCATAGACTGGCAAGATCGCGCCACCTGTGTTCTTTTTGGCGATGGCGCGGGCGCAGTCGTGTTACAGCCCACAGACTCACCGCGAGGGCTTCTTTCTTTCGTACTCGGCTCTCACGGCGTTGGCGGCGATCTCATCAAGCTGCCCGCAGGCGGCGCTGCCGAGCCTGCCACCTACGAGACAGTTGAGAAGCGTGAGCACTTTATCAAGATGAACGGACAAGAAGTCTATCGTTTTGCTGTGCGCATCATGGGCGACTCGGCTGTTGAAGCTCTCCATAAAGCGGGCCTTGAGTACGAAGACATCTCCCTTTTTATCCCTCACCAGGCAAACCTCAGGATAATCAACTCGATTGCCGATAGACTACATCTTGATCACAGCAAAGTCTTCATAGACATAGACAAGTACGGCAATACCTCTGCCGCCTCCATTCCTATTGCCCTCTGTGAGGCCGTTGAGCGGGGGCGCGTAAAGCCGGGCGACAACCTGCTTTTTGTCGCCTTCGGCGCAGGGCTGACGAGCGCGGCCTCTGTCGTCAAGTGGGGAACAGACGGGGATAGGGGCCGGTAGTCTTTAGTACTTGTTGTTCATTTGAGGTGTGATAGATGGTGCCTACAGGTAGCGCAAACGCCAATGTGGCCTGGGTTTTTCCAGGGCAGGGCTCGCAAGCAGTGGGTATGGGCAAGGCTCTATACGATGCCTACCCTCGCGTGCGCAAGCTTTACGGGCTGGCTGATATGGTTCTTGGCTATTCAATCTCTGATCTCTGCTTTTCCGGGCCTGCTGAGGAGTTGCAGCAAACGGTCCACGCCCAGCCTGCTTTGCTTGCAACCGAGATTGCGCATCTTTACAGCCTGCGCCTGCGCTATCCGGGTGAGTATGATCTCGCCGGCTTTGTGGCGGGCCACAGCCTCGGCGAGTACTCGGCGTTAGTGTCTGCCGGTGCGCTGGCCTTCAAGGACGCGCTAACTCTGGTGGCTGAGCGCGGCAAGCTGATGCAGGAAGCAGGCTCCATGCTAGGGCAACCTACGGGCATGGTGGCAATTATTGGCCTCGCTGAGGACCAGGTGGGCGAAATTTGCGAGCTAACAGGGGTTGACCTCGCCAACATTAATGCACCCGGTCAGGTGGTGTTGAGCGGGCCTGTAGATGCTCTGGAAAAGGCGCAGGCTCTGGCGCGAGAGCGCGGAGCGCGGCGTGCTGTTCCTCTGGCGGTGAGCGCGGCTTTCCACTCGCGGTGGATGCGTTCTATCTCCTCGCCCTTCGGCAAGCATATAGCGCAGACCCGCTTTGCCGACCCACAGACGCCGGTGATCGCGAACGTCACAGCCAGGCCCATGTCGGGTGCCGCCGAGATACGCAAGCTCCTCGAAGAGCAAACATATTCCCCGGTGCGCTGGGTCGAGTCGGTGCAATTCATGGCGGACCAGGGTGTTACTACATTTGTAGAGGTTGGTCCGGGCAAGGTCCTCACAGGGCTTATCAAGAGGATCGCACCCCAGGCACAGACTATATCGTCCGAGGATTTGCTTTCTGGCGTATCCGCCGGGTAATAGGGCTGCGAAGCCGAGAGGTGGTACAATGGGTAAAGTCATTGCTGAAGTGCAATTCTCGCCG
>JADMIH010000291.1 GCA_015478675.1 Chloroflexota bacterium
GAGCAGGTGTAACCGGGTGTAATCCAAAGGCGCTTCGCATAGGAGGGCACTGCTAATGAGAAGGAGCAGACTTTCGCTGGCTACAGTGGCTACTGTGGTTGTCCTGGCTGTGTTGGCGATCTGGGTGGGGATAGGGGGTTTCTCCTCCAACAAAGGTGGGCAGAGTATAGCAGGGGTGCCCAAGCAAGGGCAAGACAAAGGGCAAGGCCCAGCGGTACCTGCCCCAGAGGGCACAGTACTGCCCACCCTTCCCCCGCCTACTCCTACCGAGTTGGTGATACCCACGCCAACAATCCATATATGGCCTACCCCTGTACCGGTAACGGGTATAACGACCTCCACAATGAGCATAAGCGCCGATGTGGGACTGGCCCAGAAAAGCACCGTTGATAGAACCGAATCTATCAGCCAGATGACGTGGGCCCCTACCGGCGATAAGCTTCTGTACCTTACCGCGAATGGAGACCTCTATTGGTCCAATCCCGATGGCAGCAGCCCTGCTTTGCTTCATCAATACAATGAGACAACTTACGACCAACTGGAAGAGCAGTACCCAATGGCCAACACTATACTTATACGGCATCTCGGGCAATTGCAGCCAGATGGCAATCGAGCGCCATCACACTTAGATGTAGTGAGATTTACCCCCGGCCAGCCACCCATCATACAACAAGGCCCCGACCTGCTGAACGCCCCCATTGCTCTCCGATGGTGGAGCACAACCAGGGCAAGTGGCTTTGCGCATACAGGCTTCGATGGCGGGGATTTACTGGTGACGGTAGACCAGAATGGCAACCTGGTAGATGAAAAGAACGTGCCTTATATGCTCGGGGGAGCAGTGCAACCAGGTGGGGAGTGGCTGGCCTATTATACTACCTACCAGGTTGACAACCCTGTTGATGGCACTATCCCCAGCACCGGCTATCTGCTCAACCTGAATACCGGGCAGCGGCTACAGGTTACCCAACCAGGTGGAGGCATCGGGAACTGGTCTCCCGATGGGAACTGGTTCCTGGCAGGGAGCAAGCAAGGAGTATCGCTGGTGAGCGCGGACGGGCGGCAGTGGTTTACCATACCTGATACCAGTGCTGCCACGGACGGAGTGTGGAGTCCCGACAGCAAATATTATGCGTATGCCTACGTGGACGGTATATCCACGAATGGGTATACGATCAGCTCATGGATAGGCGCTATCCATGTTGTGAATGTTCCCCAGAGAAAAGTAACCAACATATCGCCTGGTTCTAACGCGTCGGCCTCTATGGCTAAGACTGCTGATGGTGATATGTTGCTGATGCAGCCCAAATGGTCGAAAGACAGCAAGACTATCACCTTCTTATCATTCGGCTCTCCTGAGAGCTCGCGCCTCACCCCGGCGTTCGTCAACATGGCCCTCAGCAACCCATAACGGCCAACAGCTACGTAAGGGACGGGCATCAACGAGAGCAATCACCTCAAGGTAGGTCTGAGATAGGACGAATCGTATCCTATTATAAAAGGGGGGAGCCGGCTATGCTTGTCGCGATAAAGCCTCTAGAACAGAAGCGGGCCTGGATGATGGGGTGGGTAATCGTAAGTGTAGTGATCGGGTTTCCGTTGAGCATTACAGGCGCTTCCGATACCCTGGCAAAGAATGCACAAAGCGAAGCGGTATCTATATCGCTTCAGCAGAATGGGCAGTTCAAATCGGTTGACGTTCAAGTGCCTGCCGATATCAACCCTGTTCAAGCTGCGCAGGCGATATCTCCTGAGACCCTTACTGCCCCCAACCAACCATTGAGCAGCTTTTACTTCTACATTGACCCGGGCCATAATGCCGCTGGCGGTCCTCCTGACCCTACTGGCACTTGTGCTGATAGGGGCACAAGCTACAATGGTTTATATGAAGGCGACATCACCTGGCAAATAGCCGATAAGCTAAGAGCTATCCTGGAGGCGAACGGTGTCCCCCAGTCTCGCGTCTTTATGTCCAGGCCGAGCTCCACAACTTATGTAACCGTTCGGTACCGAGTAACCCCTCCACCCCCAAATACCCCATGTTCCACCTATAGCAACAATCAAGCTTTCCTAGATCATGGGAGTCCAACCAACAAGTGGCGTTTCATCTCGATACACCTCAATTCTGGAGGGGGTGGGACTGAGCGGGTGGAAGTGTTCCGCAAAGTCAGAGGCTGGGGTTTTCCTACTATACCGTTGGCCGACGAGTTCGCAGAGAACATGAGTTGGCAGCTAAACAGGCCATACCCTCACCCCAATGCCCCTTACTCAGGCAATTGGACCAATGCATACGATCCCAGTCCCAGTTTCTGTAACGGCGAACCGTTGCCATGCGACCTTTATGTGGTGAGGTTTTCGCTGCCGCGCGCCTTCGAGGATACCCGGCCTGAGTGTAGGGTGAACCAATGGTGTCACCACGGGTCATACAATATCCTGGCCGAGTTAGGCTACCTGGATAATGCCAGCTTCAACGGGTGGATCGCCCAATCTAGCAACCAGCAGGCTGAGGCCCAGGCCCTCTACCGTGGCCTGACTGACTTCATGGTCGCGGGAAGACCAGGGGAAATGCAAAATAAGAACACCGCTATCTTCGAGGATTACCGCCAGAACATCCTGGCAGGCCGGGACCCTGGTGTGCCGTTCGACAACGGGGGTGGATACTACGTGCATCAGTATGCAAGCGCTCCCGCCCTCACCCAGGAGTTCAACTCTGCTACCAACGTCAAAGGCTCCATACTAACGCCAATTGGTGGAGGAGCAGCCTACTACGTGCCCGACCCTATCTGGTCTACCTATCTCCAGAAGAACGGCCCCTACTCCAACGGGCCAGGATTGCCGCTGGGTGAGGTGCACTCCTGGACCGCCACTCGCCGCTCCTGCCCTGGGTGCCAGAGCTACTTCTACGATAAAGTGCTCAACTTCGAGCGTGGGGCTATCCTTTGGAACTCTTACGAGGGAGGGATAACCCCCGCCGACAAGCTGACACCCGCCGTGGTGAATAAGTATTTAGAGCTAAAGGCCAGGGGTAGACTCTAGTGGTATGTCACTGGTGATTTAGGAAAATAGGGAGA
>JADMIH010000032.1 GCA_015478675.1 Chloroflexota bacterium
CGTCGTCTCGCTCAACTCTACGCCTTGTGAATAACTGCGGCTGTAGGACTTAGACCCGCCTCAAGAAAGTCGCCTAAATGATGACGCGCACCCCCAGCCCCCAGCCCCAGGGCGATTGCATCTAAATTGATAGAGCGACTTAACCAGACAAGATCGTGCCTGTCACAGAGGCCTCAACCTGGTAAGTGTTTTACTACTCACTACAGTTTCTGTTCTCTTGACCCCAGAGTGGAGCAATCACAAGCGTGAATCAATTTAGATGCAATCGCCCTGCCCCCAGCCCCGGGTAAACGTTCAGAGTTGGGGTGCAGGGGTATCTCCTGATACTCACCAGGAAGCAAGCCCCCTCTCCCTTCATGGGAGAGGGGCATGGGGTGAGGGCGCACCGGCGCACCGCACCCGCGCAGGATACCTCTTGAAGATTGTTCTACCCCTACTCTGAACATTTACAGCCCCGGCACGTCTTGGCGTTTGCATCTTTATATGTTATAATCAGTTTTGTGCCTGAATTACAGCGCATAAAATAAAGAGGAGAAAATCCTAGCGATGAAACCCACCCAGGCGATTGTAGCGGTCACGGGGCAAATGATCAAGGAAGCGGTGCCCGAGTTTAACGTCGGCGATACTGTACGCGTCAACGTAAAGGTGGTTGAGGGCAGCCGCGAGCGTATACAGGTGTTCGAAGGCGTGGTGATGCGCCGGCGTAAGGGTGGCATCAACGCCAACTTCACTGTGCGCCGCATAGCCTCCCACGGTATAGGCGTCGAGCGTACCTTTCTTCTCCATTCACCTCGCATTGACAAGATAGAGGTTGCACGTCGTGGCGTTGTACACCGGGCGCAACTCTATTATCTTCGTGGTCTTACCGGCAAAGCGGCCCGCATCAAAGAGCGCCGCTTCCGCCCAGGTGTAGATTCCAGGAAGAATAGCCGCGCTGTAGCTATCCCTGCTACAGCCCTCGAAGCACCCAATGCCGTAGAAGAGACTGCCCCAGCCGATACCTCAGAAGATACCATCGAAGAATAGGGTATCGCCTGTATAACCGCTAAAAGCTGCGATGCTCATTGGCCATTTGCGACTTTGTGCTGCTCTTCCCATAGGTGTAGAGGTCTTGCCACTGTAATGTGGGCGTCAGGGAGATAACCTTCAGCGCACCCCGCGTGCATAAGGTGGGGAAAAGTACGCGCGGCGCCAATCTGTTATAATTACCTTTGTAACCGGTCTCTCAATCGCCCAGGCACCATGGAGTCGATGCTCCCCAACCGCCCAAAGTATAGTGACCCCGTCACAGCACCCATATCGCCCGACATCCCTGCGGGCGATTTGGCGCACCTCCTCTCCGAAGTAGGGCTGACCCCCGACGAGTACCGCCAGTTCGTTGAACGCCTCGGCAGACAGCCAAATAAAGTAGAACTAGGTATGGCGGGCGCTATGTGGAGTGAGCACTGCGGCTACAAGCACTCCAAGCCCCTGCTACGTAAGTTCCCCACGCAGGGTGCACGCGTCTTGCAAGGGCCGGGTGAAAACGCAGGGATAATAGACCTGGGTGATGGCTGGGCCGCCGCCCTCAAGATCGAGTCACACAATCACCCTTCGGCGGTCGAGCCTGTAGAGGGAGCGGCTACAGGAGTGGGCGGCATAGTACGTGACATCTTCACAATGGGCGCACGTCCCGTCGCTCTGCTCAACTCGTTGCGCTTCGGTCCCCCCTCGAATCCGCGCAACCGTTACCTTTTCAACGGCGTTGTGGCTGGCATCGGCGGCTACGGCAACTGTATAGGCGTGCCTACGGTGGGCGGCGAAATATTCTTTGACGACGCCTATTCGGGCAACCCACTCGTAAATGCCATGTGCGTTGGCCTTCTCCCTTCGAGCAGCGTCATGCGCGCAATCGCCTCAGGGGTAGGCAACCCTGTGCTGCTGGTAGGCGCTGATACCGGGCGCGACGGCATACACGGGGCAACTTTCGCCTCAGATACCCTGGGAGAGGACGCATCGGCTGACCGCCCCGCCGTGCAGGTCGGCAATCCGTTCCTGGAGAAGTGCCTCATGGAGGCTTGCCTGGAGGTGCTGGACCTCAGTATCGTGGTGGGCATGCAAGACCTGGGGGCCGCGGGCCTCACCTCCTCCGCGGTAGAGTGCGCGGCCCGTGGTGGCGCGGGCATCGAGATTGACATAGCGCGTGTGGCGCGGCGCGAACGGGGCATGAACGCCTATGAGATTATGCTTTCCGAATCGCAAGAGCGGATGCTCATCATAGTACGAGAGGGAAGCCAGCCACAGGCTCAGGAGGTATTTAGCCGCTGGGGCCTACACTCCGACGTAATAGGGCGCGTCACTGACGATGGCATGGTGCGCGTATTCGATGGCGGAACCCTCGCCGCCGAAATACCTGCCACCCTTCTCGCTGATGAAGTGCCTGTACGCTATGTCACCCCCTCCCCCGACTCCGCCCGGGAGCAGATGCGGCACCCCGATTGGGCCTCCATACTCCACAGTGAAGAGCCTGCTATTCGTTACGATGAGGCTTTACTGGCGATACTCGCCGCGCCTAATATAGCAAGCAAAGAGCGCGTTTTTCACACTTATGATCATACTATCGGAAGCAACACTGTGCTGCAGCCGGGCCAGGCGGATGCCGCCGTGCTGCGCATCAAGGGCACGACCAGGGCCATAGCTCTGACCACCGACTGTAATGGCCGCTACTGCTATCTCGATCCCTATGCGGGGGCCGCGCACGCAGTGGCCGAAGCAGCCCGCAACCTCTCCTGCGTGGGCGCCCTACCTCTTGCCGTTACCGACTGCCTCAACTTCGGCAACCCGGAAAAGCCCGCTATCTTCTATGAGATGGAGAGTGCGGTAAATGGCATAGCTGACGCCTGCTCTGCGCTGGGCCTACCAGTAGTCAGCGGCAACGTCTCGCTCTACAACGAAAGCGACGGCGTAGCGGTGCTCCCCACGCCCGTGATAGGGATGCTGGGGCTGCTTCAGAATGTAGAGCAGCGAGCATCTATGGCCTTCCGAGATGGCCTTGCTCTTGGCCTCGTCTGGGCCAAGCACCGAGGCGATGAGCCGCATAACGGTGGGGTCGCTTTGCTGGGGGCAAGCCAGTACTTGGAAACCATGCTGGGGCTGAAGGTGGGAATGCCGCCTTCTGTGGACTTTCATACCGAGCGCGCTGTGCAATACGTCGTGCGGAGCGCTATTGGTGAGGGTTTGCTCGATGTAGCGCATGATTGCAGCGACGGCGGGCTGGCGGTGGCTCTTGCCGAGGGCTGCATCACCGGGGGCGTGGGAGCCTCTCTACAGCTGGACGAAGTGGAGAAGGCACACTCCGGCCTGCGCTCAGATGTCCTCTTGTTTGCAGAGGAACCATCCCGTATAATTGTAGCTCTCCCTGGTGAAAAATGGACACAACTACAGGAGCTTGCCGACACGATGGAGGTAAGACTCTACTACTTGGGCGCAACAGGCGGCGACAGATTTCAACTCAGGCGTGGCGAGCATGCAGTTGTTGATTCGGCTCTGTCAGAGTTGGAAGGCGCGTGGCGTGTCGGACTTCTTTAGTTAGATCTACTAATACCTGATCTCTACAGAAGGCAAGTTAGTAAATAGCGGACCGTGAGACGCTACTGGCTGGAGGTCAAAAAGATGGAAAGAGCAGCAAGCGCTACCCACAATAGCATTCGTCCCCTAGATAACCTGAGCAGCGAGACAGGCTACGCAGCAACTCTCTATATAGACGACAAGCTCCATGAAGAGTGCGGCGTCTTTGGAGTGTGGGCACCCGATGAGGATGTTGCTCGCCTTACATATTTCGGCCTTTACGCCTTGCAGCACCGGGGCCAGGAGTCGGCTGGCATCGCCACTACAGATGGTGAAACGCTCATGCTGCGCACCCGCATGGGCCTCGTTTCTACTGCTTTCGACGAAGAGTCGCTCTCAGGGCTGAAGGGTCACGCTGCCATAGGCCATACACGCTACTCCACCACAGGCTCCTCGCGCTTGTGCAACGCTCAACCCCTGCGCCTTGACGATCCCAACCTCGGTTGGTTGGCGCTTGCCCACAACGGCAACGTCACCAACGCTGAGCCGCTTCACGCCGAGCTTGCGGCAGAAGGCGTCAACTTCGAGACCACCTCCGACAGCGAGGTGATAGGCAAGTTAGCTATCGCATCTCACGGCGCGAACTGGGTTACGAAGTACCGCCGCGCCATGTCCCGCCTGACAGGAGCATACTCGCTAGCTCTGCTCACACCCACTCACCTGCTGGCTATACGCGACCCTATGGCGATACGCCCCCTCTGCATAGGCAGGCTGCCCTCCGGCGGGTGGGTCGTCTCCTCGGAGTCGTGCGCGCTCATGACGGTAGGGGCTCACTTCATCCGCGAAGTAGAAGCGGGTGAGATCGTGATTATAGGGGCTGAGGGCCTTACCTCTTACGCCGATTTGCCAAAGGCAGAGCAGGCTCTGTGTGTCTTCGAGTATATCTATTTCGCCCGCCCCGACAGCGTGATCAACAAAGTATCGCTCTACACGGCCCGCCAGAATATGGGCCGCGAGCTTGCCAGAGAGCATCCGGCGGAGGCCGACATCGTGATCGGCGTGCCCGACTCCGCTACGCCCGCCGCCATCGGTTACTCGCTGCAATCGGGAATACCTTATACAGAAGGGTTGATCAAAAACCGCTACATAGGCCGGACCTTTATCCAGCCCGACCAACACCTGCGCGAGCGCGGTATCGGCCTCAAGTTCAACCCGCTCCCCGAAGTGCTCAGTGGCAAGCGCGTTATCGTTGTGGACGACTCGATAGTGCGCGGCACCACTACCAAGCCGATCGTAGAGTTGCTGAGAAGATCAGGAGCCACCGAAGTACATGTGCGTATTCACTCGCCCGCGATGAGCCACCCCTGCTATTTGGGGGTAGATACGGCTCGCCGCGAAGAGCTTATCGCTCACCGCATGAGCGTGGAAGAGATAGCCCGCCACATAGGAGCCGACTCGCTGGGCTATCTCAGCCTGCCCGGGCTTTTCAGCGCGGTAGGTCAGGGCGGGGATCAGTTATGCTCAGGCTGCTTCACAGGCAACTATCCAGTGCCCGTGCAAATGGAGTTCGCGACCGACCACAAGCTGGCGATGGAGTATGTAGGCGAGGATAAGCCGCCAGCACCTCCCAGGCGGTTGGAGCTTGACGTAGATCAGGTGGAAATGGACCTTGACCGCATACCTGTGGGAGCGGATCATTAGCAGCAAAGTAGAAGGTAGAGTTGCTGTTGGCCCTAACTACCCTGCTCGAATACACCGTTTATTACCCTGTAATCTGCTATCCTGGTGAAGCCCACCTTTTGTGCTACCATAATTGACGCCAGGTTCTTCGCCCAGACGTCCCAATACGCTGTCAGAGCATTAGCAAGGCAGTAGTCAGCGAAGACGGCGGCAGTGAGGGTCGCCAGCCCTTTGTTCTGATATTCAGCGATGGTCTCGATTCCGCAGCCACATTCCTTGTTATGAACGTACTCCGCGGTACACCAACAGGCGATCGTGTCCTTCACAATAGCGCAAAAGCCAAAGCCATTCTCCACAAAGCGCTCCACTGAGTTCCAACATGAGCTTATCTCGCTCGTGAGCTTGCCAACATTTGCAAGTTCTGCGTCTTGTAGCACACCTGAGGATATAGCCTCTATATGGACTTCGGTGGGGACCTTATCACGCCAATTGTTTATTCCTAATTGCTGTATACGGTAGAACAGGCGCTCTCGTCGCTCGTAGCGCGTATTCTCCAGGATATATTCCAGCCACTTTTCCCATTCAGCCGATGTATAGAATACCTTAAAGGTGGCGAAGCCTTTCGCTATCGCCTGTGCAGCGACATCGTGAAACATCAGCTGTTGCAGTGCCGCCAACACTTCGGCGTTCCCTCTATACCCGCCTACGTAATGGCAGTGCGCTTTATCCCAGATGTAGGCTGTCGTCGGGTTCGCAGTATTATCTACCCATACCCTGGCCGGGCTATTTCCCGCAAGTATTCCTCCCATGTGGAGATCAAACGGGATACCTGTGAACAGTGAGCGTACTTTGCCATAATCCTTTGCCACAAGTTCGTGCATTCTCTTGCTAGTCCTTTGTGCTGCCAAGTAAGAGGCAGCCTGTAACACCAGGCTGCCTCTTGTCTATATCCCGGTCAGCGCTCCACAAGCGGCTTGCGATAGACCAGCTCGCGTTTTACCACCTCGAATCCCATGCTGCTGTAGAGTTGCAGCGCGCCGCTGGGGTTCTCAGTGTCCACGCCAAGGGCCGCCTCCGTCATGCCGAGGTCTTTATGCAGCTGAAAGCTGCGCGCCAGCAAAGCCCTTGCAAGGCCGCGCCTGCGCCACGGGCGCCTCACGCTGATGTTCTCGGTGTAGCCGCGCTTCCTTTTGAACCTGGCATTCTCTTCAGGGTTGATAAAGTTGCGTATCATCCCGGCTACCTCCTCGCCCTCCCAGGCCACCTGCCATAGCTCAGGCTGGAAGAGAGGCCGCCTCTGCCAGCGCTCGAAATCACCTTCCTCAGGCACATCAGCACCCCAGTGATCCATAAAAGCCTGTATCTCGGCCTCCCAGATGGCGCGCAGATGCCCCGGTAGAACGGGGCGCACTTCCAGGCCATCAGGCATGGAAACTTCAGGTATGTTGTCTAGATTGGGGCGTACCATGTCGTAACCCTCTCGCACTATAATGTAGCCTTCGCCTGTGAGAAGCTCTTTCACAAAGCCCTGGCTCTCCATCGCGAAAGTGTCAAAGAACGGAGTGGCTGCGTGCTCGTGCTCGGCAGCTTTCTCGCGCAGCTGCGCCTCACCATGCAGCAGCATAGCGCGCTCGATGCCCTTACCGCGCCATTCGGGTACCACGAAGCCGATATAGCTATAGATATAGCTGCCGGTCTTCTCGAGCCACCAGGTGACACGACTGTACCCGACCGCCTTGCCCTCTATCTCAGCAATCAGCACATCCTTGTAGGGGTCGCAATTCTTCGGGTTAGAGTAGTAGAGGGTCATATTCTCGATGGTATCTACCTTCTCTATACCATCGGCCGTTTTACTTCTTTCGAGCACAGCCACGATCTTTGGGATGTCGGCTTCGCCCTCATAATGGCGAAAGGAGAGGCCGGAAATGGAGGGTGCCTCCGCAACAGAGACTTGCTTGTTTTGGGTTAGATCTATAGACATTGCTTTTTCCTTTTCTAAGTTGGGGGCCGGAAGTTGAAAGGAGGCGCAACAGGCTTATTGCCCTCCACCGCTCCGGCTTTTAGTTGCTGATTTCCAGATTCCCCATCTACACGGGGTAGCAACAGATATCTTCATCACTCAGCCCCTCCTTTCGTACAAAGTGGCACAGCCGCGTTGCACGGAGGCCATGCCGAATAGGGCCAATGTTATCATAGCTCTGCGCGAGCGAACATCGGTCTACAGGTGTATTAGTTGTAGTCCTACAGATGAGGGCTCAAGGGCTAGGGATTAGCAGTTGACCTCTACCCTCTAACCTGCAATCTCTGGTGCATGAACGCCCCTTTATCGAGATTGCAGATGTCAGCGATCATCGCCAGCACGATATCGGGTTCGGGAGGTGTGTACTGCGCGGGGTCTTGCGCGTAGTGCCCCTGCTTCACCCACACCGTGGTGAGGCGGTTGCCCATAAACTTCTTGGCACCAGATAGAATCTTCTCTTTGTCGTCTACCAACACGTAATGCTCGGCAGGCATACGGCGCATTACGTCCTCAAAGCACGTCTCTTTATGAGTGTAGATGAGCACATCGGCGGGACCGCCCACGGCTTCAGTCAGCCCGGCGGCGGCGATTTTGCGCGGCTGGTAGTCTTCATCGCCGTCCGAGAGAATAGCCACTTCACCAAAGTTACGCAAATACTCAAGCGCATCAAAAGCGCCGGGATAGACGTAATCGGCATAAGGCCAGTCATTTATCAAGCTTGCGGCTTTTGCGGCGATCTCCTTGTCCTGCCAGCCTGCGGCAAAACGCTTGAGCGTCTGGGGATAGTCAACCACATCAAGCTCGTTACGCACCTGCTCGTAAAGCTCCCAGAAGCGGCTCGCGCCGTCTTCACCGAGGATGCGAAGCAGGGAGGCCTGCATATCGGCCTTTGCCCGGTCGTTGTCGAGGAGGGTGTTATCCACATCGAGAAGGAATACCGTGCCAAAAGGCTCTTTGCCCGTCATAGCGCTATCCTGTAGACTACTGTCGGCTGCTCACTACCGTACGCAAATCTCTTTGTAAAGAGTAGTAAGTAGCCAGAACCGTGCCATTATAGGAAAGGGAATGCCGCTGATCACGTCAGGTAGAGAGAGCTATCACCCTCCCAGGTCGTGGTCCGCGAGTGAAGGCCGCCATAGACCCAAGTCCTGGCCCCCTCACTCATTCCTCAGCACTTCGAGCGGGCGAACCCTGGTTGGCTGCCATGCTACTAGCGTTGTGCTGATCAGCGCAAGAGCTATCGCCACAGCAATCATCACAACCGCCAGCACCGGGTCTAGCGAGAGCATCACCTGCGGAGCCAGCTTATTGATAACTATTATAGCAACACCAACGCCTATCATGCCTAGCACTCCACCGATAAATCCGAGCAACGCATTCTCGATCAGCAGTGTGCCCAGCACACGAGCGCCCGTAAAGCCTACCGCCTTAAGAATACCCATCTCGCGCCTGCGCTCCACCATCGCCAGGCCCACAGCATTAGCGATCAAGATCGCCCCTGCCAGCAGAGCAAGGCTCGCCATTCCTATGGCAAAAGTGAACAAGCCTTCGAAGATCTTGTTGCGGGCGTTGTTCAGATCGTTCTGACTGACTACGCTTGTTTGAGGTAAAGCCTGCCCCAGCGCCGCTGTGCCCGAGTCGAGATTGCCGATGGGAAGGTGCCCAACATACATAACGTAGGTACCCGCACTGCCAAGAGCCGCCACTGTATCGCGTCCAACTATTATACCCTGTGGTGGATTATCCTTAGCGCTTTCCTGCGCCTGGTAGAAGCCGCTGATACGCAAGGTGCTCTTTGCGCCAGTTGCCGTTGTTGCCGTCAGCAGATCGCCTATCTTCAAGGCTATGGGAGGCGCATCTCCTTTAGGGTCCTGTTCTAGGACCCTAGACGGCAAAAGCGCGCTACCGGCGGCTGCGTCAAAGCTGCCACTGGTCACTTTGTTATCCCAGGCAGCATCTGCGGGAGCGCGGCCGTCCAGGTAGCTCAGCCCAGGTATGGGAGCACCTGCTGCTGTCTGCACCTGGACAGGTAGACGCACACTGCTGTGAAAGTCGCTGATACCCTGCGCTTTGAGTTGAGTTTCAATGGCCCGTGTATCAGCCTGCACACCGTAGATCGTTACATTATAGCCATCAGCAGAAGTGAAACGGCTCGCCAGGCGGTCTTTTGCGTTAAGGATAACCGAGGAGGCAAGGCCTATCGCGAGCACCCCCGCGAACAAGGCTATGAGAGCAAATATCGCGCGCATTGGCTGGCGCTTGAGGTTACGCCGCGCCATCGTCACCAGGGCGAAGCCCCGCGTTGGTATGCTCAGCGCGGCTAGTAGTGTGCCGCCAAAGGCGAGCGTGAGCGCCAGCAACCCTCCCAACGCGCCGGCGATAACATATACCCCATCAGCCACCGACCCCATAATCAGTACGCTGATAGCTGTGACGACGACCAGCAGCACCAACAGGAGCGCAAAGCTCGACACGCGTACGCTCCAGCTACGGGTTGCAGGAAGGTCACGCAGCAGGGTGGCGGGACGCACCGAGCTTGCGCGCACAATGGTATACAGGCCGAAGATCACAGCTGTTACCACCCCTATCAGCACACCCTCGACGATGATAAGCGGGTCGGCATTATAGGTGAGAAGGGTAGCGCCAATACGGCTGAAAAGCGTCATTAAGCCGAAAGAAAGCCCCAGGGCCACGAGCACACCGATAAAGCCGCCGACAATCCCCAGCAGCGCCGTTTCGATGCCGAACAAGAATAGCAGGTCCCGCCGCTTATAGCCGAGGGTTTTGAGGGTGGCGATCTCAAGCGTTCGGCGCGCCAGCAGCACCTGAAGGGTATTCGCCACGCCTATTCCACCCACAAAGAGGCCAAGTATTCCCGCGCCCTTCAGCATGAAGCCGAAGAGATTGGCAACATCCGCGCCATCCTTCGCCACGTCGTCTGCGGTGATTACACTCCAACCCGACGAAGATAGCTGCTCTGCAACTCTTGTACGCCCGCCCGTGGTCCCCTGGACGAGGGTAGCGGCCACGAAGTTGGCAGGCGCGGGCAGCCCGTTGAGCTGACTCGCGGTCTGCAAGCTGTAGTAAATTGTATCTCCTCCAGAGCCGGGCACCTGGTCTGCTATACCGCCGACGCGCAGCTCTTTGGGTGAGCTTGATGGGTCGCCAAGGAGCAGAAAGGTGCTGCCAATCTTCAAGTTGTACTTGTCGGCAACGTCGCTTGTAATCACGGTGTCGAGAGGCTGGCTGATAATGTCGCTGAAACGCCCACCAGCAGGCTCCCGCAAGTGTATCTGACCTACCAGTGGGTAAGTAGAGGGATCGACGCCGAGGCTTCCACCTGTCAGTATGTCAATACGACCTGTGCCGGGCATTTTCAAATAGCGGCCCATACCTCGCGCTTCCAGTGTATAAGCCTTGAACACACCTGTAGCCTTCATATTTTCAACGTCGGATAGCTGCTGAGATGTGAGGGGAAGTCTGCCTTCGCGCTCCATACCGAAAAGCAAGTCACCACCCAGGCTGGCGCGAGGATCGGTGACTACTGAATCATGAATCATTTTAGAGAGGAGTTGCAGCGCGACAAGCGACATCACGCCAAAGGCTATACATAAGATTGCCAGCAAAGTGCGCTGCCCGTCGCGTAGCAGGGCACGAAACGCATACCGGGTATAGAATGCCAGATTCACAGCACACCTCCTGAGGCTGCCAACGCTTCAGTTGGTGTATCCAGCCTGCCGTCCACCATGTGCAGCACCCTGGTAGCGCGCGCGGCCACTGCCGGGTCATGTGTAGCAATGATAAGGGTAAGGTTCAGTTCACGGTGCAAGCGGGCAAAAAGATCAAGCACCTGTGCGCCCGTAGTGCTATCAAGGTTGCCTGTAGGCTCATCAGCCACAAGGATGGTAGGCTGCGTCACCAGGGCGCGGGCTATAGCCGTCCGTTGCTGTTCGCCTCCCGAAAGCTGGTTCGGGCGATGTCCTCGGCGCTCGCGCAAGCCCACAACTTCGAGCATTTGTCGGGCCTTATCAGGGGCATTGTGGTGGCCTCCCCTCACGTAAAGAGGCACTTCAACATTCTCCTGTGCTGTAAGCGCGGATATCAGGTTGAAAGACTGGAAAACGATGCCAATCTTGCGGTTGCGTAATCCCGCAAGGGCGGTCCCGCTCATGTGGGTGATGTCAACACCATCTATAGAGATGCTACCACTCGAGGGTGTATCCAGCCCGGCAATGACTCCCAGCAGCGTAGACTTGCCCGACCCTGAAGCGCCAGTCAGGGCTATCCACTCTCCAGGAGCTATGGCGAAAGATACACTATTGAGTATATGTACCTGTTGCTCACCGAGTGGCAAAACGCGTGTAAGCTTCTCCGCTTCGACTGCGGGCTGCTGCCCGGCTCCTATCGCTGAGGCCGGTTTTACCAGTGATACAGGCCCATTTGCCTGTATAGTACCATTATTGTTTGCCATCGTTAGTTTTACTCCTGATCTTCTATCGTTTCAGCGAGAAGCGGACCCGCTGTATTGATGCCAAAATTCTACACGCAAGAAGGCGCGACGCTACACAGGCAGCATTAAGCAAATTTGCCCGGCAGGTCGGTACTCTTTACCTCGAAGTTACGTAAAGCGCCCATCGCAGGTTGCGGCTGACGCGTGCTGAGGGACAGCCACTAACCCCGATCCCGCCGCCCTACAGGTCCCGCTTACTGAAGTGGCGCATAGCCAGGCCGAGCACTACGACAGTGTAGACGACAGTGTAGACGACCATGGCGTTACTTGGTACGGAGCCTGCCCCAAAGAGGATGGCCGGAGCCTTACCAACGCCATACAGCATGTTGGAGGCCGGAGCAAGCAGGTTGGCTGACATGCGCCAGAGAGCCTCAACAGGCATCAGCAGGCTGGTTACTATGCCCATATTCACAGCCGCTCGCGCATTAAGCAAGCCGCCGATTTGCTCGATCCACGAGCCGATAAAGGCCAGCCCATAGAGCATGAAAAGCACCACACCATTGGTCAGGGTAGAAAAGCGGGTGCCCCCAAGCAGCGACAGTGAAAGCAGCGCCAGCGACTGTAAAGCTATCAGCCCGATCACCTGAGGGATGTTAGGTGCTAAATAGCCTGAGATGAAGTAGACAGAGAAGATAATCCCGCAGCTCAGAAAGACCAGGTATGGCACAAGCATGATCGAGTAGCCGATCCACTTGCCCAGCACTATTTCCCAGCGGCGTACAGGCTTGGTGGCTATCGCCTGGATGGTGTGTGATGTTATCTCTCCAGAAATCGTGTCTACCGAGGCGAAGATAGCGAGCATGATTGTGAGGAAGTGGACTACATATAGCCCGGCCATCGTCAGAAACTGAAACCCAATTTCTTCAGCCGTACCACCGTTCACCCCTGATATATCTGTTGCCTGGCTCACGATAAAGAGAAAGCCTGTAACGTAAAGCAGCACGAAGGCTACTCCGAGCACGAGCGCGGCAAGCACCATGCGCCTGCGGCGTGCTTCGTGGAAGGTGAGCCATGTAAGGGTAACTACGTTGTTCATTGCCCGCTATCCTCCATTCCCACTATCTCAAGGAAAAGCTCTTCCAATGAGGCTTTGTGTGGCGTCAGCGCATAGAGCCTCGCACCGCTCTCTACTACACGCTCCGCAACACGGGGTATCATATCTTCCCTGGCTACTGTCAGCTCGATTGCGGTGATCGCCGCGCTTGCTACGGCTGTAGCTGTGCTCTGCTCACTCACCGTCAACGGCATTAGTTGCGGGTGCGAGCCTGGCAACTCCACGTCCAGGAAACGCCAGTTGATAACCATGTCGTCCAGCGCCGCCAGAAGCGCAGGTGTGACCGTATCCACCCGTAGCTCTACTTGCACCTCCCCCGTTGCCAGCGAGTGTAGCGATATGGTACGCAACACGACCCCTTCGCGTATAAACGATACGCGGTCACAAGTAGCTTCAACTTCGCCCAGCAGGTGGGAGTTGAGGAAGACAGTTGTGCCTTGCGCCTTAAGGTCGCGGATCACGCTCCGCACGAGCATCCGCCCAAAAGGATCAAGAGCAGAGGTAGGCTCGTCAAGAAAAACAAGCTCAGGTTGGTTTAGCAGCGCCTGAGCCAGCCCGATTCTCTGGAGCATACCCTTGGAGAAGCCGGAAATAGGGCGGCGCGATTGCTCCGAAAGCCCCACCAGATCAAGCGCCTGTGGTATTCGTTTGCGGCGAGACGCAACGCTCATCCCGTAAAGGCGGCCATACACATCAAGTAGCTCGTAAGCCGACAGCCATTCGTGAAAGCGAAAGTGCTCAGGCAAAAAGCCGATACGAGCCATCGTCACTGTGTGGCCGGGGGGGTTGCCCAGCACAGTAGCTGTGCCGCCGTCGGGTTTGACGAGTCCCAGCAGCATCTTGACAGCTGTGCTTTTGCCCGCGCCATTCGGACCCAGGAAGCCGAAGACTTCACCTTTCGGCACTTCCAGCGTCAGGTCAGCCACAGCTACTTTATGCCCGTAAGCCTTACGCAGCCCCCGCGCTTCTATCACCAGCTTATCCATCAGCAGCCCTCACTCATCTGAAATTGGCAACGGGCGGCGAGCGACATCTGAAAAGAGAGGCGTTCGCCGCCGCGCAATCCGCAGCCCTAGCGGACCGACACCGCAGCCGCTATCATCTTGTCTTGCTGCGCTGCTGTGCCACGGCCTTCCAGCACATAGAACTGGTCGCCGAGCTGCCAGTAGAGCGCCGAATAGCCGCCCGGCAGGGAACGCCCCGCCACCCCTGGTAACTCACCTGCTTGCGCGTCCACCAGCATGCCTTGAGCATTACCAATCTGCACAGGGTGAACATTGCTCAGGTCCTTCGGGAAGGGTACTACCAGTGTGGTGGCCCAATCAATCTGCTTGCTGAGGGCATCGGCCTGGTCGATGGGCATACCCATCGCGAGTAGAGCGGCTTTGCCAAGCTGCGACAGATCCACGCCGCCTGGCACAGTGACGGTCGGGGTGTGCCCTTGCAGCAGCGTCATGTTGTAGCCGTCGCCTTCGTATTTCACCGCTACAGAAGGCGGGATATCGGCACGGATAGGAGCCGCGCCGAGCGCATCAGGGAGGTTAACGCCCTGCACATTGAGTAAAATCAGCGCCTGGCGCAGCTTCTCCACGTTCACCTGGAACTGGATATTAGTTGTATCCACGACCTCTATCTGCCTGCCTGTGTACTTGCCAGGGAAGCTGGACAGCCGCCCAGGAGTGAAGCCTGCTGCTGTGGCGGCCTCTTCAAAGGAGGCAACGGTGCGCGGAGATTGAACCCCGCCTGTAATTGTAGGTTCGGTTACAAAGAGCTCGGTCGGATCGAAGTTCAGCGATTGAAGCTGGCTTATTTTGCTGCCGTCCACAGGCACAAAGACCACCGACTGTGCCCTGAAAGTCTGCAAAAACTGGTCGGCGGCGGCGCGCACCGATGGGAAAGCTACCATGCTCGCGACAAGGGTCGCGGCAAGAGCGGCGAAGGCTATTCTACGCCGTCGTGCTGAGTAATCACTAATAGTTTGCATAATTCTTCTCCTATTTTCAGGCTGGTTAGTCAGGGCGACCTCACGGCCACCTCTTGCTTGTTGAGTTGGTTGCCCTTTTAGCTCAGGACGTTGGTGTTGGAGCCGCGCCAGTGCGGCTAGGGCATCGGGCACCTGTCTGCTCACAGGGATGAGCGCCGCCACCTGCATCGACATAGCGCCAAGCTCGTCCAGGCGCTCCCGGCACTCGCCGCATCTGGCAAGGTGCGCCTCGGCCTCGCCGCGCTCCTGAGCAGAGAGCGCTCCATCGAGGTAGGCTCGCAACAGCCCTGTATCACAACATTCGGTCATCGTTTCCTCTTTTCCAGCGAATCTATAAACTCGAGTGGCTCCATGAGCTTGTAAGTATCCAGGAACGCCTTTTCAGCCCGCGCCAGCAAAGTGCCCACCGACGTGGGGGCAATTTCCAGGGCAGAGGCGAGTTCGTTATAAGATAGCCCGGCGTAGCGCAACAACAAGAGCTTGCTCTGGCGTTCCGAAAGATGAGCCAGCACCTGCCGCACACGGGCGTTTTCCTCGGCCCGCAGCAGCACCGCGAAGGGGTCTACGCTGTGATCGGGCGGCTCCATTTGCTCTGCTCGCTCTGTTGCTCGGCGCTCGCTGCGAAGAGCGTTGTAGCCTTTGTTCAGTGCCACCCGGCAGAGCCAGGCTGCTAGCGTCGAGCCTTGAGCTATCTGCGGCGAGCGCTTCAGTAGCTCCAGGAAAGTCTCCTGTGCCAGATCCTCTGCCCCTTCATGCCTCCCCATCAGGCCAAACAGCACACGGTATACCTGGCTGTAATGCCTCAAAAAGAGACCTTCGAAGGCGCTGTTATCTCCCTTTGCCAGCTTCTGTAGAAGTAGATCGTCGTGCTCAGTCACTATTTTCCAATCCCACGTGGTTTGATCAGGCCCAATCTACTCATTAAACACCGCAAAGCCAGCTTTTGTGACAGGCTTTACATTTAGGTAGCCCATGATACTTGCACAAGCAGAATGCTACTATAGGTGAGTAAAGCTAATGCTGCCTCGTATAGCACAAAGAAAAAGGCAGCCCTCGCGGACTGCCTCTGTTCCTATTAGCTTGGCGCTACCGGTTACCCGATGGAGCCTTCCATCTGAAGCTCAATCAGGCGGTTTAGCTCTATTGCGTACTCTAGCGGAATCTCCTTGGTGATCGGCTCTATGAAGCCATTTACTACCATTGAGGTGGCTTCGTTCTCGGAGATGCCACGTGACATCAGGTAGAATAGCTGATCCTCTCCGACTTTAGAGACTGTCGCCTCGTGCTGAATTGTGGACGAGTTGTTGGCTACGTTGATAGTCGGGTAGGTGTCGGAGCGGGCATCCTGGCCGATGAGGAGCGCATCGCATTTGACATTCGCCTTGCAGTGGTGAGCGTTTTCCGCCACCTCAAGCAAGCCACGGTAGGTGGCTCGTCCTGTACCCTTTGATATACTCTTCGACACCACGTTAGAGGTGGTGTAGGGAGCCTTGTGTACCATCTTCGCGCCTGCGTCCTGGTGCTGCTTGTTGCCCGCGAAGGCTACCGAAAGCACATCGCCGCGTGCCCCTGGCTCCATCATCCAGACCGCAGGATACTTCATAGTGAGCTGGCTGCCCAGATTACCGTCTACCCATTCCATCGTAGCATCCTTGTAGGCTGCTGCGCGCTTGGTGACCAGGTTGTAGACGTTGTGCGACCAGTTTTGGATCGTGGTGTAGCGAACGCGAGCGCCTTCGAGCACCACGATCTCTACCACAGCCGAGTGGAGAGAGTTGGTGGTATATGTAGGTGCTGTACAGCCTTCTACATAATGCACATAAGAGCCAGGCTCCGCGATGATAAGGGTACGCTCAAACTGGCCCATGTTCTCGGCGTTGATGCGGAAGTATGCCTGTAGCGGCACATCAACCTTGACCCCTGCCGGCACATAGACGAACGACCCACCTGACCAGACAGCCGAGTTGAGCGATGCAAACTTGTTATCGCCCGATGGTATAATGGTGGAGAAGTACCGCTTCACGATCTCCGGGTAGTCGCGCACTGCCGTGTCCATGTCGGTGAAGATCACGCCCAGCTTCTCAAGGTCTTCACGCAACGAGTGATAGATGACCTCAGACTCATACTGCGCGCCCACACCCGCCAGATACTTCTTCTCGGCTTCGGGGATGCCAAGCCTATCAAAGGTGTCGCGCACTTCGGAGGGCACGTCGTCCCAGCTTTTGCTATTGGTGTCCGAGGCCTTTACATAATAATATATATCGCTGAAGTCAATGTCGTTCAACCAGCCGCCCCACTGCGGCATCGGCTTGGCTTCAAACTGCTTGAGTGAGCGCAGGCGGAACTTGGTCATCCACTCCGGCTCGCCCTTCATGGCGGAAATCTCGCGCACGATCTTCTCATCTATGCCCTTACGTGATTTGAAGACATAATTTTCGGGTACACTGAAGCCGTAGCGATAATCATCGCTACCCAACTGCACATGGGTTGATGGAGTTTCTGCGACCATAATCTTCTCTCCTTGGTGATCGTAAGCGGTGCGTGCCCAGATACACTCAACCTTGTAAACTTATATAGTGTATAATTGCCAGGCCGACCGCGTTTCTGTTCCACTGTAATTATACACCCTCTTGCCTCTTTTTTCAATACTTTACACAGCTTTAACTGTTTTATTTACCGCCTGATGAAAACAGCGTTAGTACATGACTATCTGAACCAGTATGGCGGCGCTGAACGCGTACTTGAGGCGCTGCACGATATATACCCCGCAGCGCCCGTCTACACTTCGATTTATGCGCCCGAAGCGGTGCCTGCGGCCTACCGGAAATGGGATATTCGCACCTCATTCATGCAGGGTCTGCCCGGTATCAGCAAGCACCACCAGCTTTACATGCCGCTCTATCCTGTAGCCTTCGAGAAGTTCAACCTGTCCAGCTACGACCTAGTACTGAGCAGCAGCAGCGCCTTCGCTAAAGGGGTGATAACCGAGGCCGATACCCTGCATATATGCTACTGCCACGCTCCCATGCGCTTCGCCTGGAACTACCACACCTATATGGAGGGTGAAAAGCTGGCGGGCAGGGCGTCCAAACTCTTGCCGCTGGTGCTCAACTATGTTAGACTCTGGGACGAAAGCTCGGCCGGGCGAGTAGACGCCTATATAGCTAACTCTCGTGTCGTTGCGCGGCGCATACAGAAGCGATACCGCCGCACCGCCACCGTGATTAACCCTCCGGTTGACACAAAGCTGTACAAACCACGTTACAGTCAAGCGCCAGATGACTACTTCCTTATAGTGTCACGCATGATCCCATATAAGAGGGTAGACATCGCCGTAGAAGCTTTCAATAAGCTCAACCTGCCTCTCAAGGTGGTTGGCCGCGGCAGGCAAGAGCCTGTACTGAAGGCGCTGGCGAAACCGAACATAGAGTTTGTGGGGCCGGTGTCGGATGCCAGACTGAAAGAGCTGTATGCCAGGTGCAAAGCTCTTATTTTCCCTGGAAACGAGGACTTTGGCATCACACCCCTCGAAGCCCAGGCATCAGGCCGCCCTGTGATAGCTTACGGTGCGGGCGGCGCGCTGGAGACAGTGGTGCCAGGCGTCACCGGTGAGTTCTTTATGGAGCAGAGTGGAGAAGCATTGGCTGATGTGGTAAGTAGCTTCAATGAGAGAGATTACGACCCCAGGGAAGTACGTCTCCATGCTGAGACCTTCGACATAGAAGTATTCAAGTGTCGAATAGTTGATTTTATAGACGAGCGGCTCTCCGCCTTCAACGCGCAACTCCTGTTGGACAAGACCACAGCCGGGGCTGTTCGTTGAAGTTGGGGAGCAGCTACTATTCGCCGGCAAAAGAGCTAACAGGGAGCTAAATGGAACTCAGGCAATACTGGAACGTTATACGGAAGAGATGGTGGCTGGTGGCTGTCATTGTTGGGCTTGTAGCGGTAGCGAGTGCACTTATCTTCCTGAGAACGAACACCACCTACCAGTCAGAGGTGAGATTTATCACACGGCAAAGCCCCAGCCCGGATAATCCATCCAACCCGGGCAGCCCAGGAAGCATGGTTTTTACCTTTGACCGTTATTACAACTGGTTTGGCTCAGAGTTTCTGGTTGATGACTACACCGAGATAGTGGGGAGTGATGCGTTTGCTCAAAGCGTGATGTCAATCATGTCAGGGACGCTGACGCTAGGCAAAGGGCAAGGGCAGCTAACGTTGGACGACATCAAAAATGCGTTACAGGCTGACCGCAAGCAGCGCATACTCCGCATAATAGTGACAGGAGCATCCAGAGATGAGTCTGTGGCGCTGGCTAAGGCGGCGTCAACAGTACTTGTAGATGCCAGGCTGAAGCCTCTCAACAATTCGCCAATGGTGGATGACCGGGCGGTCTTTACCCAGATAGACCAGGCCACGCCTGACGCGGCAAAATCAAGTAAGGGCAAAGACCTTATCAACGCCATTGTGCGCGTGATAATAGGCCTGGTGGCTGCTCTAGCCCTCGTTTTCCTCCTGGAATACCTCGACAGCAGCATCAGAGATGAGCGCGACGCCGAAAAGGTGCTGGACCTGCCGGTCATAGGAGCGATACCGCACACCTAATCCCTGGTTCCTGATCCTTCACGATGCAACTTGACCCGCGACAAATAGTGAATGGTTTGCTTAAGCGATGGTGGATCCCGCTGCTTGTTTTGCTGACTGCGGCGGCTGTAGCTTACCTTTACACAAAGACGCAAACGCCTATCTACCAGTCGAAGGTGGTCATGGTAGCTCAGCCTGTGCCCCTGGATAATGGGCAAATAGAGGCTATCAAGAAGACAATGCCCACTTACGCACAGGAGCTGGGCAGCCCCGACTTCTGGCGGCAAGTAGTTGATAACAACCAGATACAGGACGTGGATCTGGGTGCGCTTCCGGGCCAGATCAAGATACAGCCCAACCCCGACCAGAACGGCATAATTATGACTGTAGACAACCCACGCGCTCTCACAGCCGCTACTCTGGCCGACCGTATATCCAATGCTTTTGTCCTCAACCAGAACGCCCTTAGCCAGAGCGTAGCCGCAAGTGGCAGCACAGTAGTATGGACGATAGCCCAGCCGGCGGACGTGCCATCTCAGCCCTACCAACCGCGACCTTTGCTTACTGCCGCCGCAGCAGGGCTGTTTGGGCTGATATTGGGCCTGCTGCTGGCGATAGGGCTTGAGTTGCTCGATACAACGCTAAAAAGCGCGGCTGAAGTTACGCAATATGTAAGGCTCAACACGCTCGGAGTCATACCCAGGGCAGTGAAGAAGAGCTAACGAAAATTATGAATTATGAATTTTCGGGTAAGGTGATATGGTAGGCGGCAGAGGCTGTACTTTGACTTCTGAGAGCCTGCTGTTGGCACACAATTGCTAATTCATAAATCCTCAAAGGGGGGAGAATAGTTAGTGAACAAAGTAAAAACGACTACAGAGAGCGTGGGCGCTGGACTTGTAGCGCTCACTGAACCGAAGTCGGCGGTGGCGGAGGCGTACAGGCAACTCAGGACCAATATACAGTTCTCAAGCCCCGATAAGCCTGTACACACCCTGCTTGCGACTTCCACCAGCCCAGATGACGGCAAGTCTACCACCATAGCTAACCTGGCGATCACCTTTGCCCAGGCGGGTTCGGCCACTGTGCTGGTGGACGCCGACCTGCGCCGCCCCCATCTGCACACGATCTTTGGCCTGCCCAATGATGCCGGTTTGACCACCCTTGTGAGCGAAATGGCACGCTCTAAAGACCAGGCGGCCTATAACCTGCCGCTCCAAGAGACAGAGGTGGCGAACTTGCGCGTGCTGACGAGCGGCCCTGTGCCTCCGAACCCTGCGGAAATATTGTCATCACAGCGGATGGCTCATATACTGGCCCTCCTGCGCAACGGCGCTGAGTATGTGCTCATAGACACCCCGCCTATCATTGCCGTAACAGACGCCGCAGTGCTTGCCTCGCGTGTTGACGGCGTGCTTCTCGTGGTGAACGCAGGCAAAACCAAGCGCGACCTCGCCATAAAAGCCCGCGATATGCTTCAGCAAGTAAACGCGCACATTCTGGGTGTAGTGCTGAACAACGCCAGGATAGACAAAAGCGCCTATGAATACTACGGCTGAAGGCAATCACTTCCCGCTTCGCGGAATGATGAATCAGGTAGCGTTGGATTAGACGCAGGCTAACCTACTGTCAATTCATAATTCGCAAATGATAGACATCCACACTCACATCATCCCCGACCTTGACGACGGCCCAGGCGACATGGAGATTTCTGTCGCTATGGGCCGTCTTGCTGCGGGCGAGGGAACTACGGCCATTATCTCTACCTCGCACAGCGAAGAAGCTAAGGCTGTTGGCTATGAAGGCATGCAGGCCCGATTGAACGAGGTACGCTCTGCATGGAGAGCGGCCGGTCTGCAAATCAGGCTGGAGCTTGGGGTTGAGATCTTTCTGCAACCCGGCACCGTCGGCCACTTGAAGGCGCGTCACACATGGACGTTAGCGGGCAGCCGGTACGTGCTTGTGGAGCTGCCTTATCAGCCCTGGCCTCTCTACGCCGAGGCAACGCTCTTCGAGCTTCAAGTGGCAGGCTTTGTACCTATCCTGGCCCACCCGGAACGCTACGCAGCTATACAGGCCGACCCAAACCGTATGTACGCACTCGCCGAGAGGAGCGTGCTGGGGCAGGTGACGGCGGGGGCGCTGCTGGGCGAACAAGGGCGTAACGCCAAAAAGAGCGCAGAGACATTGCTGCGCCACGGCCTGGCGCAATTCCTGGCATCCGATGCTCACGGCACACATCGACGTCTGCCTCTGCTCAACAAAGCCTTTCAGATTGCTGAGGAGATGTTAGGAGCCGAAGCAGCGCGTAAGCTGGTTGTAGACAACCCTGCACATATCCTCGACGATTCTCACCTCGCGGCTGAGCCTGAACGTGTTGCCCCACGCAAGTGGTCTCTGGGAGGGTTGTTCGGCAAGGAGTAGAGTTGTGGCGCTGTGCGCTGTGCTCTACGCTTGTGCAGTTGCTGTTGGCGCTCAGAAGTGATCTGACAACCGGGCCTGGAGATAGGATTGCGGAGGATTGCGTTGCGGAGTTTGACTATCGTTGCCAAGCGCCGGCTACTTGCCAGGTTCTACGTCCAGGTTGTAAGTTGCCTTGCCTATGATGTGCGGGGTTGTGCCTGCTATCACGAGCACTGCTTTGCTGTAAGGCCCTACGGCGCTCAGACCTGTTATGTCGAAGCTGGCTTTGCCTGAGGGTGCGACTTCTACCGGCTGAACGTCGAAACCGCCTGCCTTGAACTTCACAACCGCCAGATAATAGCTCTGCGGCAAAGCGTTGGCGACGCGAACGAAGCCCGCGCTCTGCCAGCCATTATTAGCCTCGGCGCTGTCGGCAAAAGCCAGCTCGGGTATCGAAATGTCGTCTACAGCCATGCCGCCTGCGTTATAGCCATCGTCGGTTATGTACTCGAAGCGTACCATTATCTGCTTGCCCGCATACCGCGTCAGGTCTATTTTCTCATCAAGCCAGCCGCTTTGCTCAATAGCTGCCTTTGCGCTGCTCTTGCCGGTGTAGCCATTGCCGTAGTTAGTGCCATTCGGGTTGGTAGCGGTGGTGTACTTCCCCTTGAGCGTATCCCAGGTGGCTCCGCCATCCATAGAGACCTCGGCGTAGCCATAATCGAAGCCTTCCTCAACGTCGAACCAGAGAGAAAAGTTCAGAGTGGCTGTAGAGAGATTGCTCAGGTCGAAAGCGCGGGTCATGCTCGTATCAGCGAGGTCGCCCCGATTGCTCCACCAGATGCCTGTGCCACTGTGAGCAGGCGCGGCTATTACAGGTGTAGTTGGCTGGCCCGCGAAGTTTACCTGCAAGCTCCTGGAGCCGCTTTGTGGAGATAGCTCTACGTAGTCAGTGCCGAATTGGGAGAGTTGCCCTTTATATACCCTGGGATATTGCTCCATCACCACCTGTGGAGAAACGCTAACCGCCCGGTCAGGGTAGTCGAGGCCCGCCTTCTTGTCTCCTGTCACCCCATCTACCAGGTTGGCGAGGGTCCATCTCTTGAAGACGTCGGTAAAGCGGTCGCTGTAGCCTCCGGCGGCGAGCGCATTGTCTATAGCGTCAGTGCCCTGACCGTTGGCAGCGACGACGGCGCGAATCATGGTGTCGCCGCCGTAGTGGGCACGCAGATAGTCGAGAAAGAGGAAAGCCGCTCCGTAGTTTGCCCGCGCAGTATCAGGGTTGGCTTGCCAGGCATTGAGCTGCACATCAGGCCCGCGCATAAAGTCGCCATCTACGCCAAGCACGTCGTAACCATTGAGATCGGAGGCGAGCACCGAGGAGCCTTCGTTGAGCCAGACATCATGGCCGGGCTGTGTATTCCAATGTATCATGTGCTGAAACTCATGCGCCAGCGTGCTCTCGATGCCACCCCAGCCGCCACTAGTATTGATGTATATTATCTCACGCTCGTTGCTGAAGGGGTTAATCGCGCGTGTGTACTCATCGGCTGAGGCATAGTAGCCGCCCGCGCCCGATATCGAGCCGAAAAGAACGGTAATGCGCGGGTCGTTATCTACGCCGGGGCTCCACTCAGAGCCGAAGAGCCTGCGGTCGGTTGGGTAAATCGTGCTCTCGAAGACGCTGGCGGCGCGCTTCAGGGCCGCCGTATCAATAGGCCGCCCATTCTGCACATACCAGTAGACGTGATCCGTGACCTGGCGAACCGTAGCGGTGACTGTGTAGTAACGCTTGGCGGTTATGTCGCTCATGTAAAAGACATCCGAGCGGCCCACCTGGTAGTTGCCAGCCGGGCGCTCAGTGGTGCGCGCCAGGGGTTGAGTGGTTTTCAGCTTGATCCGAGCAGCTATCGAGTAGAGGTCGCGGAGCGGAACCTTTGCCTGATCCAATGTTTTCAGCGACGCCTCGGCGGGCGGCAGGGGGGTCGCAGTAGGCGTTGAGGTTGCGGCAGGCGTGGGTGTGGTTGTAGAGGAGGGCACAAGGGTAGAAGTAGGGGCGGGAGCTTGCGTAGCGGTGGGCGAAAGAGTAGGGGGTAGAGGTTCGTTGAGGCCACCTGACCTCTGCGGGGTAATAGCAGCTATCGCGGCAGTGGGGGTAAAAGTAGGAGGAGGAAGCGAGGCATTTGCGCCTCTACCGGTTGGCCGGCCATAATTCACAGCCAGCAGATAAAGTGCACCCGCCACCAGGAGGATAATTACCAGGACAAAGAGCGCACGGCTTAGGCTGCGCTGCCTGCGGGTAGAGCGTTGCTGTGGCAAGAACATAAAAGGTGAGGCCCGCCTTTGGGGTAAATAAAGATTACCCTCTTATTGTACAGTGTTCCTCACATTCGCGTAAGGGGAAGGAGACTGCCCTCGGTCCTAGCGAGCTCTTTAGGCGCGCTTTTGCTGGTTCACGGCGCGGTCACGGTCATGCTTGGAGAGGAGGCGCTTGCGGAGGCGAAAGGCCCTAGGGGTTATTTCCAGTAGCTCGTCATCCGCCAGGAACTCGATAGCATCATCTAGAGAGAGATTGCGAACCGGTGTAAGCCGGATCCCTTCGTCGGCGGTGCTGTTACGCATGTTGGTCAGATGCTTCTTCTTACAGACGTTGACCTCCAGGTCCTTCTCGCGTATATGCTCACCCACCACCTGCCCTTCGTATATGTCAACGCCCGCGCCTATGAATAGCTGCCCGCGCTCCTGCGCACCATTAAGGCCAAAGCTGGTCGTTGCCCCATTCTCCCAGGCAACGAGTGAGCCGAACTCGCGTGTAGCTATAGGTCCAGCGAGCGTACTGTACCCTGCAAAGAGGGTGTTGACAATACCCTGCCCACGCGTGTTGGTGAGGAACGCCTGGCGGAAGCCGAGCAGCCCACGCGTCGGCACTTTGAAGACATAGTGTACGCTGCCATCGTCGCGGTACTTCATGTCTATCAGCGCGCCGCGCCGCTGGCCCATCATCTCCACCACCACACCTGCCGCTTCTTTGGCTACTTCGATCTCCACCTGCTCGTATGGCTCAAGCTTATGCCCATCTTCTTCTTTGTAAATTACCTCTGGCTTGGAGACCTCGAACTCATAGCCTTCGCGCCGCATCGTCTCTATAAGGATAGCGAGATGCAGCTCACCGCGCCCGCTCACCAGATAGGTGTCGGAGCTATCGGTGGCCTCGACGCGCAAGGCCACATCGCGGTCCAGCTCGCTGAAAAGGCGGTCGCGCAGCTTGCGGCTGGTGACATATGTGCCTTCGCGCCCCGCGAATGGGCTGGTATTTACGCCGAAGGTCATCCGCACCGTTGGCTCCTCGACCATAATAGGCGGGAGCGGGCGCGGGTCGGCTGCATCAGCTATAGTGTCACCTATATTTACGTCGGCGATGCCGGCTACGGCCACGATGTCGCCCGCCTCAACCTCATCTACTTCTGTGCGTGCTAGCCCCTGGAAAGTAAATAGCTGAGTAACTTTGCCCGGTACGATCTGGCCGCCGTGATTTATGCGAGCCACTTGCTGCGCCTTGCGTAGAGTGCCGCTGTGCAGGCGGCCAAGCACGATCTTGCCCTTGTATTCGTCATAGGTGATGTTAGTGACGAGCAGTTGTGTAGGCTCGTCAGGGTTCACCTCAGGAGGGCTTATATGCTCGACGATAGCTTCAAAGAGCGGCTCAAGGGTCGGACCCATGTGGTTATGGTCTGTGCCCGACTCGCCCGTGAGGGCGTTCGTATAAATGGTAGGAAACTCGGCCTGAACTTCTGTCGCACCCAGATCAAGGAAGAGGTCGAAAGTCTCGTTGAGCACGTGGTTGGGTCGAGCGTTAGCGCGATCGATCTTGTTGATGACCAGGATGGCTCTATGGCCGCGCTGCAACGCCTGGCGCAGCACAAACTTGGTCTGAGGCATAGGGCCTTCCACAGCATCTACAAGCAGTAGCACGCCGTCCACCATGTTCATCACGCGCTCGACTTCTCCGCCGAAATCGGCATGGCCCGGCGTATCCACGATGTTGATCTTTATACCTTTATATACAACGGCGGTATTCTTCGCCATAATAGTAATACCACGCTCGCGCTCAAGGGCATTGGAGTCCATAACCCGGTCAGCCACTTGTTGGTTATCGCGGAAAATATGGCTCTGCTTGAGCATAGCATCAACCAGGGTGGTCTTGCCATGGTCAACGTGGGCGATGATTGCTATGTTTCTGATGTCATTGCGCTGCATTTGTACTATCCACCATAACAAGCCCCATTGTTGAACCGGGGCGGCTGAAAGATTTGTATGGCTCCATGCACAACGCACAAAGCGACAGTGTAAGTATACCATAAAGAGGCTCAGGGATCAGTAGCTGACCCTGATCCCTGATCTCTGATCCCTGTATAATTACAACATGGGCGCTGACGCACCTACGGACCGACATCTTCTTTTTGGCCGTATTCCTCTCGACTGGGCTGTGACGCTTGCCTTATTCCTACTGGCGGCGGCGCTGCGCGTCTGGGGTGTACATTGGTCGCTGCCTTATGTGATACACGCCGACGAGTCGCGTATTGTGGATGTAGGGGCGCGAATCGTCAAAACAGGCGACCTGGACCCTCACTGGTATGTCTACCCGTCGCTTACCATGTACCTGCAAGCGGCTGTCTATAAGCTCAATCTTATCTGGGGCACCTGGCGCGGCTACTATGTCGGCCCGCAATCTATACCCGACCAGAATCACATACTTGCCCTCGCGCCTGAGCTTTATCTATGGGGCCGCACTTTCAACGCGCTTGTTGGGGCGGCGACTGTGGCGGGGTTATACTGGCTTGGGCGCTCCATTTTCGGGCGGGCCGCCGGGCTAGCCGCAGCTCTGTTGCTCCTCATGTCGCCTTTGCACATCGAGCACTCTCATTACCTGATGACGGATGTGCCGATGGCTGCTCTCGGAGTGGCGGCGCTGGCTGCATCATGGAAGCTGGCGACTTCTCCGGGCGTGCGCATTGCTCTTGTTGCCGGGCTACTCGTTGGGTTATGCGCGGGGGCAAAATACAACGGCGCCTATGTCGCCATCGTGCCTGCTGTCGCCTGGCTCCTTGGGTGGAAGCTATGGCAAGGCAAAGGAGAGCCACCCACCTTGCGCAGTCGCCGTTTCGTTCAGTGGCTGGCTGTGGCCGTAGCTATGGCAGCTAGCTCGCTGGCGGGCTTTTTGGGCTCGAATCCCTTCGTGCTCCTCAACTGGAGAGATTGGACCAGGGGCTTCCTGTTTGAAGTGAACGATTATCAGCCGGTGACTTCGCTTGGGGCGATGTGGGTGGCGTTCACCACTTATGTTGCAGGCTTCTGGGCTACTGAGGGAATAGTGGTTGTAGCTTCGGCTTTATCCGCCGTGATATTGCTAGCAGCAATTGCGCGCGGCAACAGGCGAGGCAAAGAGGATAGCAAGCTCGTTCGCGCCGCCTGGCTTTTGCTTCTCTTTCCGTTAGCTTATACGCTGTTGATGAGCCGCTACGAGCAGGTGCGTGAGCGCAACATGGTAGTAATCGTGCCCTTCTTATCCCTGATTGCCGGTTATGGAGCAAGCAAGGTGGCTGAGGTTATAGCAAGCCGCGTGGCGCTGAAAGGACCACTGCTGCCACTGTTGCGTAACCAGCTGGCGTTGGCGGGGCTGGTGGCTCTGCTTTTGGCGGCTGAGCCTGCCAGAGAGGTGGTCAACTTCGATGTCTACATGAATATGACCGACAGCCGCAACGCCGCCTTCTCGTGGCTTCAGCAGGAGTTGCGGCAAGGGCACCGCGCGGCTGTGGAGCTGCACCCCTGGCTCGTTTGCGCGCCTGAGCCGTGGAGTTGCGCCTCGCCCGATATCTATGCGCCTTTACAGCAGCTAACCAACCGCCCTCCGCAGTGGTATGCCGAGCGCGGGTATGATTACGTAGTGCTCGTCGGCAAAGAGAAAGCTGTCCTGGAGCAAGAAGATGTGAGCGGAATACGCCCAGCTGCGGCGCTGGCAACTTATATGGCGCTGCCGCTGGTGCGCTACTTCCCGGGCGACGATGATGGGGGCAAAGGCCCGCCGGTCTTTGTGCTGCGTACCACGCCTGACCCGTTGGCCTCGATGCGAAACGTCACGCCCGTGCAGGCGCGCTACGGCGATATAGCCGAGCTGTATGGCTATACTCTTGCCCCACTTGCCAAAGCCACCGACTACTACGATCCGGCCACCGAGCCTCCCACGCCCGCAACCGCTCGCTACAAAGCGGGTCAGGCGGTCGGTCTGAACCTTTACTGGCGCTCGCTCAAAGATGGCAAGGGGGATAACCGCAACTGGACGGTGGCTGTTCATCTTTCCGACGCCAAAGGTGCGGTTGTAGCCCAGGTAGACGTGGTGCCATTCAGCCATGGACGCTCGCGTCCGGTAAGTGAGTGGTACAAAGGCGAGTTTCTGGACGGCACCTACAACGTGGCCTTACCTCCGAGCCTGGCGCCTGGCAGCTACCACTTGACTGTATCTCTCTACGACGCCCCTACCGGCCCAGCTTTACCTGTTACCACCTCGTCTACCGCCGATCAGCCCACATTAGATCTTGGGGCAATCAAGGTAGGAGATTGAGGCCGGGATAAGCTCACATACCACTTCTACGAACAATCCAACCGCCTGAGGGTATATCACTACAACCGCCAGGAAGGGAGCACATCGCCCGGAGGGACGGGAGCACCGTAGTCGAGGCTCACTTCAGGCCTATGCACCTGTAAGGGAGAGCGATTAGAAGGGGTGTCATACGTGAGCAGTGCCTCGTGAGCAGTAGACCATTGGGGCAACCATCTGTCACCTTACACTCAGAGCTTGCAAAAGCTCTCAGCAGTGCTCGGCACAGGGCGATTGCATCTAAATTGGTTTTGGGCCGAGTAGTCAGATGCTGAGGGCTGCACGGTCTCCAAGAGATGTCTTAAGGCCGAAAAGCCAGTCTCAAGATGCCCCAGGATACCGCTGCAACGGGCCCGAGAGCCAATATCAGAGCCTACTGTGGGTGTACTGTTTGCTGTGGGTAAGGTAGTTTGGGCCATACCTGGTCGAATCCAATTTAGATGCAATCGCCCTGGTGCTCGGCAGTGGTAACTGTTCAGATATAGGGTGGTGGGAGAGGGAGCTAGCCTTAGCCCCCTCTCCCTTCATGGGAGATATACTCCCCACCCCCAACACTAAACGCTTACCGGCAGTGTAACTGTCCCACAGGCGGTGGGTTGACATAAGTGTGGCGCAACTACTTCGATTTTGGGCTGAAATCAGACCGGTGGTGGGACAACTTGCCCCCATTTGCCCTTTGTTTTACCCCTCTGGTGGGGAACTCGCCAACCGTCTGTGGGACAGTAACCCGGCAGTGTAAACGTTGACAAGCAGGCGCGCTTAGAGTTATACTATGTGCACTGCGTACACTGCACAGGCCGTATACTATCAGTATACGGCCCAGCCAACGGTAAATTGGTTTGTGTGTACGTAAAACGAGGTGTGGAAAGCCCACGATGTGGGCCGCTAGCTCAATGGCAGAGCAACTGACTCTTAATCAGTGGGTTCAAGGTTCAAGTCCTTGGCGGCTCACCC
>JADMIH010000033.1 GCA_015478675.1 Chloroflexota bacterium
GTAAGGGCGGGTAGCGGGCCGCCCGCACAGATACCCCAAGAAGATTGCTCCACCCTAAATCTGAACACTTACCAGCAATCTTGCCCTTGACAACGCCTTCAAATAGTGCTAGAATAAACTACAACTGATTAAAATCTGCGATAGTCAAATGGTCGATTGTAAAATGCGAACCCAAACGAACAATGAGCGCCTTGCTTTAAAGGCAAACGCGGTCATAGCTGTAGATGTTGTCCTCTTTACGTTGCGCGATGCGCCACACACTGAAGAGGCGTGGCAGGTGCTCCTCGTGCAGACGGATGACCCTGCTTTCGCGGGAAAATGGGCGCTCCCCGGCGTGCTGGTACACGCTGATGAGACTTTCGACGCTGCCGCACGCCGCGCTCTGAGCACCAAGGCGGGGCTAGACGCCCAGGAGTGGTACCTCGACCAGATTGGCACTTTCGGCGACCCTGGCCGCGACACCAGAGGGCGCGTTGTATCGGTGGCTCACGTGGCCCTGGAGCGGAGCGACGAGCTACTGCTTGCTCCTGGCGGAGGCGTGCTGCGCGCTGAGTGGGTGCCTGTGCGCCATGTACCCATCAGCAAGCTCGCTTTCGATCACGCTACTATTTTGCAGGCGGGCATCAACCGCATCCAGTCAAAGCTCCGCTACTCGTGGGTGGCCTTCCAACTCCTACCTGAGCATTTCACCCTACCCGAGCTGCGCGCAGTTTACGCAGCGATCCTCGACCCCGCGATCTCGCGCCTGAATACAAGTAACTTCAAGAAAGCCTTTGGCGCTCTATTTGCTTCCGGCGCGCTTATGCCTGTTGGACAACGTGCAGAGGCTGGGCGAGTCGGGCGGCCCGCAGACCTTTACGCCTTCTCAGGCCCGCTCGTTGGCACCTGGGAGCGGGAACTCCCCTGGCATGAAAGGAGCTATGTTAATGAGCAATGAGAGCGATCTGATAATCGTCGGCTCAGGCGTGGCCGGGCTAACCGCTGCGCTCGCAGCCGCTGAGCGCGGCGCAGACACGCTCGTATTGACCGCAGGCCCACTCCTTTCAGGGTCGAGCCGGTGGGCACAAGGGGGCATCGCCGCTGCTGTAGGCGAGGGCGACAGCCCCATTCTGCACGCTGCTGATACTGTTGCGGTGGGTGGTGGGCTAAACGACCGCGAGGCTGTAGATCTACTTGTGCGCGAAGGCCGGGGCGCGGTGCTGAAGCTTGTCAAAAGCGGCGTTCCTTTTGAAGGAAATGCAGAAGGCCCGGACCTCGGATTAGAAGCCGGGCACAGCCGCAGGCGCGTGCTGCATGCTCGTGGCGGGGCAACAGGCGCTATGCTCTCGGAGACGCTCCTCGCGCAGGCCTCTCGCAATGCGCGAATCACTCTGCTGCCCGACACACCGGTGAGCAAACTGCTCACTTCAGGAGGTCGGGTAAGTGGAGTCGTCAGCGGAGATAGCACCTTCCGAGGGCGAGCAGTGATACTGGCTACTGGAGGCTACGCAAAGCTCTGGGGGCGCTCGACTAACCCCGCAAGCAATGTGGGCTCTGGCCTCTATTTGGCGTGGCAAGCAGGCGCGAGCCTGGCGGACCTGGAGTTTGTGCAGTTTCACCCCACTGCCCTCGACTACCCCGGCGTGCCCGCGTATTTGCTCAGCGAAGCGCTACGTGGCGAAGGTGCCTTACTGGTTGATAGTAATGAAGCGGAGATAGTAAACCCTCTATTGTCGCGTGATATAGTTGCGCGTGCTATAGCCTGCCACCTGAGCAACATGGGGCCTGTCTATCTCTCCCTTCGCCATCTCGACCCATCGGTTATCCGCAGAGAGTTCAGCGCTATAGCCGGGCAGTTGCAGCAATGGGGCCTTGATTTGGCGCGCGATCTGCTGCCTATAGCGCCCGCAGCGCACTACTGCATGGGCGGAGTGCGCACAGATACAGAGGGCCGCACCGACGTCCCCGGGCTGTATGCTGCGGGGGAAGTGGCCTGCACAGGGGCGCAAGGCGCCAACAGGCTTGCCTCTAATTCGCTACTTGAATGCCTCGTCTTCGGGAGGCGAGCAGCCAATGCCGCCCTCGCCGATAAGAGTAGCGCGAAAGCGGAGTGGAGCACGCAAGCCCTGCCTGATGCCGGTATCAGAACGGAGGCCAGCAGGGTCAGGCAGGGCCATTACACGCCGGGAGGGCTGGGAGCGCGGCTCGATCGCGACCTGGGTGTGCTGCGAGATCGGGACAAGCTGGAGGAGCTTGTAGCAAGCTTGCCGTGCCCTTCGGCGTCCGCAGCCCCACCAGACCATGTAATCGCGAGCCTGGCGGCGCGCTCGGCGTTGCTCCGCGAGGAGAGCCGTGGCGCTCACTACCGAATGGACCACAGCGTGCTATCCCTGGTCTGGCAGGGGCGCATTCTCTGGCGGCGCGATAGCTGTGGGGCCATGTCGCCCCAATTCGAGGAGGTTTCTCGTTGATAGCTGATAGCGTTCACCCTGGCGCTGAGCTTGGGTATAACACCAACGTAGAAGCGATAGTAAAGCTCGCGCTGGACGAAGATATAGGGCGAGGCGACATGACGACAGAAGCCACGGTTCCTGCGGGCGCACAGGCGAGCGCCGTTATCGTGCAGAAAGAGGAAGGAGTGCTTTGCGGCCTGCCGGTGGTAGAGGCTGTCTTTGCAGCCCTCGACTTACGAGTGAGCGTGGAAGCGCTGGCCGAAGAAGGCTCTTACGGCGACAGACGTGAGGTGGCAAGGGTAACAGGCCCAGCGCGCTCGATCCTGACTGGCGAGCGCACGGCCCTCAACTTCCTGCAACGGCTATCGGGTGTAGCTACGATGAGTCGCCGGGCAAGGCAAGCGGTAGAGGGCACAGGCGCTACCGTGCTCGACACGCGTAAAACCACCCCTGGCCACCGCGTGCTGGAGAAATATGCAGTGCGCGTGGGGGGTTGCCGCAACCACCGCGCCGGGCTGGACGATGCCGTGCTGATAAAAGAGAACCATATCCGCGCCGCCCGCGGCATCGGCCCTGCAATTATCGCCGCTCGTCTTCGTGTAAGCCCCACACAACGCATAGAGGTGGAAGTAACCAACACTTCCGAATTGGACGAAGCGTTGGCGGCGGGTGCGGAGTTGATTTTGCTCGACAACCATACGCCTGATGCGCTGCGGGTTGCCGTCGCGCATACGGCGGGGCGTGCACAACTGGAAGCAAGCGGCGGAGTCACCCTGAAAAACTTGGCCGAAGTGGCGAGCACAGGCGTCAACTATATCTCGCTTGGCGCTCTCACTCACTCGGCTCCATCAATTGACTTTTCTCTGGAGGTACTCTAATGGCAATCCCTGATACAGTTACACGTCCCATGCACCCGGCGCTGCTCCGCTTTGTCGAGCAAGACCCGGCTGTGGTCGCTGCTTTGCAGGAGGAGGTGCGGCAGTGGGCTTACGAGCGCAATGCCGTAATCCTGGCGCACAACTACCAGGTGGCTGAGGTGCAGGACGTGGCCGATTTCGTGGGCGATTCGCTGGGGCTGGCAATCGAGGCGGCGGGCACCGAGGCTCCGGTGATCGCCCTCTGCGGCGTCTATTTCATGGCTGAAACCGCAAAGATACTCAACCCACGGCGCACGGTGCTCATACCTGATGTGACGGCGGGCTGCTCGCTGGCAGATTCGATCACTGTGGAGCAACTGCGTGAGTGGAAGGCGCAGCACCCAGGCGCTGTTGTCGTCAGTTATGTAAACACGACAGCCGATATCAAAGCCGAGTCGGACTACTGCGTAACCAGCGGCAACGCACAAGCTGTGATCCGCGCTATACCGGAGGAGAAGACAATTCTCTTCCTCCCCGATGTTTTCCTCGGCACATGGCTCAAAAAATCGCTTGGCAGGGACAATATGGAGATATGGATGGGCGAGTGCCACGTACACGCAGCTATAAGGCCCGACGAAATCGCGGCCAACATGGCGGCGTACCCCGACGCCGACTTGCTGATCCACCCTGAGTGTGGTTGCACCAGCCGCTATCTCTGGGCACGTGACCGAGGCGCGCTTCCCGCAGAGAGCACACACGTGCTGTCAACCGAGGGAATGGTGAGGCACGCACAGAAGTCTCCGATAAGCACACACCTGGTGGCAACCGAGACAGGGCTGCTCCACCGTCTGCGCAAAGAGAACCCCGGCAAGACCTTCGTGGCCGCCGACGAGGGGGCGGTCTGCCGCTATATGAAGCAGATTACCCTGGAGAAGCTGCGAGACTGCCTGCGCGACATGACACCGCAGGTGGAGGTAGACCCGGGAATCGCGGCAAAGGCCCGTCTTGCCATAGACCGTATGCTGGCGATCAAGGGGTAGACGATGAGTTGACCAGCCGCAGCCCCTACAGCGCGTTGCTTGCGCACACTCTATACAGCCTCCTGTGCTACTTCTGAGCAGTCGCTTTGAACCTTTTGCTTCACAATGCGGTGTTAATTGCCGTAAGGTTGGTACTTATTGTAGCTGTTACAATATAGCAGCACAGCTAGTAGATGCTCGGATCGGGGTTGCGAGTTAGCTGCTATCCCACATCCCACATCCCACATCCCACCTCACAGCTTATTGCCAACTGGTAACTCCACCGAAGGCAAGCCTATTCATGAAAAACTCCCTCATCACAGGTCTCCGGGGCAGCATCGTCATACTGCTTCTCACATTGGGCTCTATCGGCGCAATACGTCTGTACAAGAGTGCCGTGCCCCAGCAGGTCGAGCATGACACCACCAACATCACCCAAAGGAACTACGCACAGGAAAGGGCAAAGTGGGAGAGCCAGAATGTTAGCGTCTACGAAATAACGGCCAGTGACCCTCTGCTGAGAGCCAGGATGCGAGTAGACCGCGCAACGGGCGACATCTTCCTTCTCCAGGTCACAGCCAGAGGTGAACCGGAGAGTGTAGATGGCCTCAACATGCCTATCTCCGGCGTGACTGCCGCAGTATTCAAGCCGTACACGATAGACGCTCTGTATGACGCCATCGGCGACGCTCTAACCGGCGCATCTGTGGGGAATAGCAGTACCAACTCCGCCAGCTCCGCCGACTCCACCACCAACTTCCGCGACTATGAGGTCCAATTCGACCCCAATCGTGGCTACCCTGTACGCTTTATGGAAGGCATCCGTACGACGCTGAGCGCGCAAGAGATTACCTGGCGTACAAACGTAAAAGATGTGCAAATCAAGGATTTCACTATAATCCGGTGAGGCTATAAGTTGATAGCGTTGCTTCCCGCCGCAGGCGCGTAGCAGTCCATAACTCGTAACTTCCCAAGGGGGCTGTACATGGACCAACAAGGCGAGTACATGGAGACCCAGCAAAACGCTCCGATCTGGTTCTTTATACTCCTCTGGTTGGGGTGGGTGATTATCACCGTCGCGGGCTACCTGATCGGACAGTGGCTTTCAGAGGGCGCAGCGGCAGGCATCCTGGGCGACACGACGGCAAGGCGCGTCCTCTCGATTGAAGGCAACGTGCAGGCAGCAGGCGCTATCGGGTACGCCGTTGCTCTACTGATCGGGCTGATCCAGGGTGCGGTTCTTGGGGTTGCACAGGCCTTACTTCTCCTCCCACTCCTGAAAAAAGCGGGCGCTGTAGAGTGGCTGGCGGCTACCGTCATGGGGCGCACCGTCCAGTGGATTGTCATATATCTCACAGGCATTGAGACGATTAACTTGACCTTTGACAAGGATGTGCCCGGTGTGCTGCTCCTCTTTCTCCTCCTGGCTGTAATTGGCCTACTGAGTGGCGTCGCCCTCGGCTACCCGCAAAGCCAGGTTTTCAAAAGACGCGCTCACCGCTCCGGCCTGTGGGTAATTGTGAGCACAATAGGGCCGGTTGTGACAAGCCTGGTCATCGGCATGACCCTCTTCATCGAGGCTCAAAACACAATCCGTGATTACACAACGCTGCTTACCGCCTTTTTTTCGGCTATCGCCACCGGTTTCGCCCTGATGGAGATAGTGCAGCACCCCTCACGGGAGGCGGAATGGCTGAAGATGCTGACATGGCGGCGGGGGGAAGGCGCGGCATTGCCCGCCCAAGACACCATCCTGGGCAGCGACCTCTACGCGACAAGACGCGACAAGAGTTGAACCGCATGCCGAAACAGAACCGAACAGGCACGAGCAGAGCGTAACCGCAGCAAAGATGCCCAATCTCTCTCCTTACCTGCTCGGCACCTCTTCGGCTAGCGGCTGTAATAGACCGCCAACTCAGCAAATGAGGTGAATTGGGAGGAGCCGCCTGGAGTTCCAATAAGCCTCACCCCATCGCCCCACGTATCCGCGAAATTGAAGGTGTACGTGGTCTTTGGACCTGCGCTCGCGTTATTCGGGTATCGCGGAGTGACTGCCAGGGAGGTGACGTCTATCCACCTGAAGTTGCGCCTGACCTGCACGCGAATATCGTCAAACCAGCCGCCATCTGTCGCGTCTATATCGCCCGTCGTGTATACTACTTTATTCATATTGTAGCTCCGCGACCAGGTATAGCCCCAGAAGTCCTCACTCTTGGCCTCGCCGTTCTTGCTATCCACACTTTCCTTCAGGTCGCCGTTGTTCAAAGATGCATCCTTGCCGAAGCGAAATCTCGCTCTTGAAATCGGAGTGACATCTTGCGAGCGGCCAGGCAGCGCCAGGTTGTCGGCGCTCGGCTTGTTAACAGGCGTGGTCGCAACATAGGGCGTAACACGCAGCTTACGGAACGATAGGCTATAGTTCTTGATGCCGCCCACAAAGGTATTTGAGTTCAACCACATTTCACGCCCATCCGTGCTGATGAACTTGGACGGAATCACGGTGGCATAGCCGCCATGCACACTCTGTAACCAGGGATAGCTCCCGAAGTCTTTGGAGAGAAAGCGCCGCCAGGGTCCCCACGGTGCGGGGGCTTCGTAGAACTCGAAGGTATACTCTGTCCAGGAGCTATAGATATAGCGGTTCAGAGGCTTGTTATAGACAATGCTTCCTTGAGAAATCACTGACATGTTATTCGGAGATACGCCCGCCAGCACCTTGCTGTATACGCGCCTGTCGTCTCGCAGCACAGGCTGCTTGGCCTTGATGTCCGTAGTCCAATTTGCCTTGCCGTTGAGATCACCCGAGTAGAACTCCCAGCGCTGCCGATCTTGGATGCTACTCCTGGGCACACGCGCCAGATAAAGCTTCGTGGGATCGGGAACCGTATCCGAGAAGGAGTCGCGCCAGTTATTATCCAGGCCATAAGCGTAGACGTAGCCATCGAAAGTATTGTTCGCGCTATCCTTGCCATAGTCGAGGAAGATGATGGTCGTAAACAAATATTGATCAAACATCGGCTTCGCCTTGTCCCAGCTCCAGTTCTTGCCTTTGTCGGTCGATTTGGCTATAGTGGCGGCAGGCACATCGTTGAATGTGGCGGCGCTAGAGCCGCTGTGGAGGTCCTGAACGGCAAGATAGAGGACGCCCCCGACAGAGACCATACCGGTCGGTTTGCGATTGTATTTGGCCGGATCGCTCCAAACCTGACCCACCTGATCGCCGCTCGCCAACCTAATGCCCGTTATGTTTCGGGTATCGGGGCTTCCATCAATCCGGTTGACGACAATATCAGCCATCTGCGCCCCCAGATCAAAGCCTTTGCCATCCCCGTTCGCCCCATAGAGGTAATCATCATCGGACCACGCTATGGGCCACAGGTCGCCATCGCTGTCTGTGTTATAGGTGGAGCTTTCCTCAACATAAACGGTCGAGAAAAAGGTGCTCTGCGGTGGTACGACGCCAATACCCGCAAGGCCGGATTGATTACGTAGGGTGGCTACAACCACGACCCCACCAACGACCACTACAAAGGCGGAAACCAGCAGGAGCTTTCTAACTCTGTTCGGATTCATATATTGACCTTGATTGGATAATCTCTCTCGGCTTGACGTTGCCGAACTCAGCATGAGGGCCCCCTGTGGGCGCGGCCCAGCGCACTGCATTGGCTAGCACGCGCTGTATTTGTGGATTGTGGTAGGTTGGGTAGGCTTCATGGCCGGGCCGGAAGTAGAAGATGCGGCCTTTGCCCCTGGTGAAGCAGCAGCCGCTGCGTAACACTTCGCCGCCGCTGAACCAGCTGATGAAGACCAGCGTCTCAGGCGCGGGAATGTCGAAGTATTCGCCGTACATCTCCTCATGCTCCAACTCTATCATTAGCCCCAGGCCCTCCGCGATGGGGTGGCCCGGCTCTATCAGCCAGATGCGCTCGTGGTCGTTGCCCTCCCGCCATTGGGCGTTGCCGCTCGTGCCCATCAGACGCTGGAATATCTTCGACATGCAGGCCGAGTGGAGCACAATCAGCCCCATGCCATCGAGCACACGCTGTTGAACGCGGGCGGCGACTTCGTCAGAGACTTCGCCGTGCGCCAGATGCCCCCACCAGACCAGCACCTCGGTCGCGTCCAACATCTCTTGCGTCAATCCGTGTTCTGGCTCATCCAGTGTGGCAGTGCGGGCCTCGATGCCCGGCTGCTCGCACAGATAGTCGGCTATAGCGCCGTGAATGCCGTGCGGATATATTTTGCTCGCCACGTGGTCGGGGTTTCGCTCGTGCCGGTTCTCGTTCCAGACTGTTACATTTATCATATCGCTCGCCTTCTACTTTATTTGTTTTCTTTCAAAGTGCCAGGTCAACCCGCCGCCCGGTTGCAGCCGACTGGGCTGCGCCAAAGACCATCGCCATAGTTTTGAGATTATCGTGACACTCTCCTGTGGGGGTCGCGCCTCTTTCCAGCGCATCGAGGAACTCACGTAGCGAGCCTTCGATGCCTATCGGCATCCTTTTGTCTATCTCTACAGTGCGCGCCTCGGTGGGCCTGACCCCGTTTTCACGTGGGCCTGCTATCACCTCGGCGGCCACCCTGTCAGCCCCGTCCCAGATGGCCGAGCCGTTTGAGCCGATAGCCCGCCACTCCGAGTCCCAGGTGGTGGGAAAGCCCGCGCTCACCCAGCAGCCGCAGTAGGTGAAATGCACTCCGTTCTCCATTTCGTAGATCGCGGTGGCGGTAGTGTTGCCGGGCTGCCAGCTCCAGCCAGGGTTGAAGGCGTCGCAATAGACATTTACCGCGTCGCAGCGACAGAGGAAGCGGACGGCATCGAGCGTATGGACAGCCATATCGAGCAGCAACGGGTTCGCAAGCCCCAGCCGGTAACCGCCCACATAGAGGTCCATAAAGTAGTTGGCGTAGACAATGCTCAACGAACCCAACTGCTCCTCAATCAGGCGACGATAAGCATGGAGGCGGCGGTCGTAACGTCGACTCTGGCTGATCATGTACAGCTTGCCGGTGCGCTCCGAGGTGGCGACCACCTCACGGGCGTGCTCCATGCTGTCGGCCATCGGCTTCTCGCCCAACACCGGCACGCCGAAACTGAGCGCCTGCATCGCTACCGAGTGATGCACAGGGATAGCCGTCACATCGACCACAAAATCGGGCATAACCCGGCGCAACGCTTCGCCCAGGTCACCACCGATATAGACGTTGCCCAGGCCCAGGTCAGTGGCGGCTCGCGCAGCTACACCCTGCTGTATGTCAACCCAACCGACCAGCTCCACATTCGGATTATCGCGCAGGGTTTCTCCCCAGACCCTGCCCATCGGGCCTGCGCCCACGAGCAAAGCTTTGTATTTGTTCATTCCCTCTCCTTATGGCTTTTTAGGCCTTCCCCATTTGCAAGTCGGCCAGCGCGTGCGCCGCCGGGCGCGTGGCGGGGTAAAGTTCTCGGTAGACAAGGTAGAGCGTGTCATAAAGTTGGCGTGTGTGCGGCTCCGGCACGACAACGGCGGCAGGCGGGTTCCACTCGACAGCTTGCTTGACCAGGCCGCTTCCCATCCCCGCCAGCAGCGCGTCACCGTAGCTTGCGCCTATTGTCTGCCTGGGTAACACCTGTTCGCGGCCTGTCACGTCCGACACTATCTGCGCCCACAAGCCACCTTTCGTGCCGCCGCCGACGGCTACAAGTCGCTTGCCGCCGCCCCCGGCTTCACGCATAACTTCGAAGATATGGCGGGTGCCATAGCCTGTGGCTTCGAGCAGCGCCCTGTAAAGATGCCCGCGACTATGACTCAGCGTCAGCCCACAGATCACCCCCCTGGCACGCGGATCAAAGAGGGGAGTGCGCTCTCCGGCGAAGTAGGGCAGCGCCACCAACCCATCAGAGCCGGGAGCGACCTGCGCCGCCTCGCCCACCAGTTCTTCATATGGCAAGCCACCCGCTATATCTCTCAGCCATGCCGTGAGCGCGCCCGAAGTAGCCATGCCCGCAGCCAGGCTGTAGGTGCCCGGAAATATGCCCGCTGTACTCCACAGGCCGGGGTGCGGCTTTGGCGCTGCTACCACCTCAACCAGGAACATGGTGGTCCCATACATCAGCATCAGATCGCCTGGCTCCCGCACCCCCACGCTTGCGGCCTCAGCCCAGGCGTCTATCGTGCCTGCGACCACAGGCGTCCCAACCGTGATGCCGGTAGCTTTCGCCGCGTCGGGTGTAACTGCACCTGCCACCTCGGCAGGCCACAGCAGCCTCGGCAACGACAGGCCGGGTGCTATCTCCGCCGCCCATTCTTCAATCCAGCGATTCTCTTGCAAGTCGTAGAGCGGGTCGCACTGGCTCGCCGAGTGGTGATCGAGCACATATTCTCCCGTCAGGCGATAGACGATAAAGGAGCTTGCCATGAACATGTGGCGAGTGCGCACCCACACCTCCGGCTCGTTGCGGCGCAGCCAGGCCAGCTTTGGACCGACAGCCTGACTCGTAAGGAGCGAGCCGCAGCGCGAGAGTATACGCTCGGCCCCGTACCGCTCGGTCAACTCTGCTATCTCGCGGATTGCCCTGGTGTCGATGCCATAGAGTATCGCCGGGCGCAGTGGACGGCCCGCACCATCAGCAGGGAGCAGGCATGGCCCTATACCGCTAACGCACACTGCGGCTACCGGTCCGTCTGCGTGGCGCAGGAGATCAGCGCAAATAGCTGTGAAATCGGCCCACCACACAGCCTCGGCGTCGTGCTCTGCCCAGCCTGGTCGGGGCAGTGAGAGGTCGTGCGCCCGCGTGGAAGTAGCTACGACCTCACCGTTCGGGCGGGCCAGCACCCCCTTGGAACTGGAAGTGCCTATATCTATCCCCAGCAAAAGATCGCTCAACTTTTATCTCCATCTAATAGGGGATTACTCTGCGGAAGGGGCCAGGGGAGAACCCCTGCACCTACTTCAACGTCATACCACTTCAAGTTGATCGGCACTCGGCGCGGGCGGACGTGCCGACGAGCTTTCTTTCTGGTACCAGAAGGCTGTGGAGGCTATGTCGTCTTGCAGAGGCAGATAGCGTCTATCGGCACGCCAGCCCAGCGCCTGGATAGTGACGCGCAGGTCGGAGCCAAAGCGGATGGGGTCCATGATATGCCAGCGATACATGCCGAAACGCTGCTGGCTGCGGTAGAGGCCATCCGGCCTCAACACCTGGTTCAGGCCGAGGAAGGGCGTGGTAAAAGCAGTGTAACCCTGGTCTGGAACGTCGAAGTTCCACGCGCCGCCAAAATAATCTTCCGTGCCGGTGCCGCAGATCGTGGGATACTCTTTGTCACCGTCCATATAAAACTTAAGCTCGCCCTCTCCCCACCAGCCCGAGTTGTTCACGCCCCAGGCAATGTATGTACCTACATAATGGCCTTCACCTTTGACACCGTCCAAGATCGTGTGCGTCTGGCCGTAAGGCAGGGTGTTACTGCGCCGCCATTGCGCGTGGAAGTAGGCTGCCTCGGTGTCCACCTCGGTCAGCGTGTAGTCAACCTGATAGTATAGCGTTACCTCCTCGGTCGCCAGGCTTTCGACTGTGATTTTGGCTCCCTTGCGGAAGGGCATCTCCCAGTAGCTGTTGAAGCCGCCATTGGGGTTCACGGCCACAGGCAGGGAACTGACGTGGCTGTATTCACACCAGCCGTTGCAGAAGAAATCGCCCACCGGCACCTCGACGGCAGGCTGCGGGTCGCCGTCCCAATAGAAGCACAGGAGCAGTTGGCGCCACTTGCTCCTGTGCGTGGTAAGCCAGATGTGCTGTATCGCCCCCGAACCAGTTATGTCGGCCAGCGTCGTCACCTCGCCGGGGGCAATCTTGATGCTTGGGGAGACCTTCCAGCCACGGCCCAGGTCCCGCGCAGCCTCCGCGCCGGTGCCTTCAGTAGCCATCCCGCCCCTCCCCTTTTCGCCGCTGAAGTTCTCCGCACTGATCGAGCGCGTCTGCGCCCCCGACAGCCTCGAGAGATTGCCCAGCCCCATACCCAGGCCGTTGAATTGGCTCATATGGTGCCCCTCTCCTCCATGATGCCTATTCTTTCACTACCTTGAACTCTCCCATCGCCTCCATATATGCCCAACCATCCATCTCAGGCGGCTGGACGCCTCGCTGGGTGAGGATAGTAGCCGCTTGCGTCCTGTGCTCGGTGGCGTGGTTGATGACCTGCGTCAGGAGACCCGTAAGATTGTAGAGCACCGTCTCTCCGGGAAATTCTTCTGACCGTTCTTCCACCATATCGGTAGAGCTTGCAGCCAAAGCCAGCGCCAGAAGCTCTTCGCCACTCCAGCCGGCGATACGCTTCAGCACGTCGAAGCCTGGAAACTCCTCGCGCTTGAGCTGTTCGTCCGGCAGATGTCCTGTGGCGCGCTCCACGTAGCTCATCTCCGCGCCTATTATGTGCCGCAGCGTATCGCGTATCGAGCCATAAGTGCCCGCAACGGTAGCATCCAGTTGCTCATCGCTCAGCCCTTCGCAGACTTCCAGCAGCCTCAGATTGGCCCATGTGTTGTGCCGGAACAGGTCAACGATCATGCTATCTTGTTTCATGCTGTCTTTATTCATTTGTGCCTCCTATATCCTACCAGCTAATATAGCCGCACAGATGCACGACGATGCCCATCTCATCGAGTATAGCGGCTTTGGCGGCCAGCGCACGGTCGGCTGTCTCCGCGTTGGGTGCGTATACCACGTTGAGGTGGTTGGCCTTGTGGCGGGCCATCATCTGGTCGCGGGTCACGTCGTGCAACACGGCGTTCATGATAGGCCACTGAGGAGTAGTCTCCTGCCAGCGTCGCTCTAGCTCCTCCGGCGGCAACTCAACGGCGCTGGCCCGCCCTACGTCCGCATGCAGCTTGCCGCCCATGACGAAGATGCGGCTCCAAACGATCTCCCCCGCTTTGCTAGCCCCTTTGAGCGTGCTGCCGCCCAGCCGGAAATACATCGGCGGCTGGCGTACACCGACGGCGCTTGCATAGCCTTCCGGCAGGTGCGAGGCTGGAACCGAGCCTGAGATAAGAAAGACCCACACGAAATCGTCTATGCCATCGCCGGTAAAGTGCTGCCCCCAGCGCAAGTCATGCAGCGTGGTGGCCGGGTCGAGGCCCATTGCCGTCCAAACGCGGTTGGTGGTCAGGCTGTCAATCGCGGCCCCTTCGTCCACTTCGTTGAAATGCGGGATGGCGCGGCCTGGGTACAGTTCTTCGCCCGTCTCGGCGTGGTACACGGGCGGCCTCTCGACGTTGTTGAGCAGCCCTTCCACCAGGTCGGAAGCCGGCTCCAAGTCCTTCAGACCTTGCTGGTACTGGATGCCGATGGCGGCGCAGCCAAAGTCGTGCGCCATACGCACGGCGGCTATGTACATCTTAAGCTGCTCATGTATCTGCGCGTTGGTGAGGTCGGTGGCCTCGTTTGACCCGGTGTGAAACGTCATGCCGCGCGCCTCAAGCCATGCTCTTGCCTTATTAGCCTCTTCGTCGCTCACCTGCCTCATGGCCGCCACCAGCGCCGACTGGCTCAGCCTCTCTTTGTAGACGCCGCAGGGGTTGAGCATCTCATCGTCAATAATTGCGTTGTACATACCCATGCAGCCTTCATCGAAAACCCCTATGATCGCCTTCTCATGCTTGAGCTGTCGGGCCAACGCCTGGCCTAGATGCCTCTCGGACTCCGGCAGCCGGGCCAGGTCGAGATCGCGCACATGGCTGGTATCGTGGGTGATCTTGTGCTCGTGGAGCCACTGGCGGATGCCCTGGCGGAAAAAGTCATCGTCAAAGTTCTCGCTCCAGATGGTGGAATATGGAACCCCCATCTTGGTCAACGAGCCGTTCAGATTGAGCATGCCCACCAGGCCAGGCCACTGCCCGCTCCAGTTGGCGACTGTGAGGATCGGCCCGCGATGGTCGCGCAGCCCCGCCAGCACGTTGTGGCTGTACTGCCAGACCGCCTCCGCGACGATGAGGGGGGCGTCGGGATCAATGTTCTTGAAGACATCCATACCCATGCGCTGGTTCCAGATAAAGCCGTGCTCCAGCTGTGGGTCATAAGGGTGGCCGCGCCGCACGGTTACGCCTTCCTCGGCCAGGGCTGCCCCCAGCTTTTCTTCCATAGCGCGTTGGGCGGGCCAGCACACTTTGTTGGCCGATTGGCGCAAGTCGCCGCTGGCAACCAGCACGACTTCCTGTGTAGCTTCATTGGCGTTCATGGTAAGCTCCTTTTCCAGCTTCCAAAGTGGCTCTTAGCTCTCGTTGGTGCTCAATCTCGTTAGCGCGACCTCCAACCTGTCGCCTGCTATCAACTTGAGGGGTTGTTCAAACCCGATTTGTGCTCCGCCATCAGAGTGTTCCAGGCGGGCGGGTAGCGGCTTACCGTTGATATTAGCTCGGACTGTACGCGCAACCCAGGCAGGCTGCAAGCCGAACCGCTGCAACTCAAGGTGTCCGTAGCCAAGCGTCAGGCTGGCCGAAAGCATATCCTGCTCACTCTGCTGCCCGAAGCTGCCCCAGCCTGTACCCGCGCTGAAGAAGCACCGGAAAGCATCTTTCTGAACTGCGGGGGCGAAGGCTATTGAGCCGAGCGCCGCATCGTAATGAAAGCCGCTGAGGGCCAGGAGCAGTGCCCAGCTGGACATACTGCGGGCGTAGTGATGCCCGCACTCCACTTCATCCCAGGGGTTGCGGCGCACGCCGTCGTGCCTGTCGCGCACCGCCTTTACAATCTGAAGTCCTTCTTCCATTAGCCCCTCGTAGATCAGGTGTGCCGCGACCTGGTACTCGATGCCGGTCCACACCTCGTCGGAGTAGACGAAAGGCAGGCTGGGACGACCGCCACGCGGCCATGTGCAGAGCAACAGCCCCGCCTCGTCGTTCAAGACATAGGTGCGCTGGCAGTTGACGTGGTCCCGGAAGTCGCGCTTGAAGTTGTGGGCGAAGACCGATCCTACAGCCGAACGCACATGCTCCTCCGGCAACAGGTCGCCCAGGCCGAGGAGGCGGGCGTATAGCTGGCCAAGTAGTTGGTCGGAGAGGCAGCCGTCTCCGTGCTGGTATTTATAGGCGTTCACATCGTCGAGGCGCTGGACGAAATACTCGCCGTTCCAAAGTAGCTCGTCGGCGCGGCGACTGCCTGCGTCGAATGCCGCACGAGCGCGCTGCGCAAGCTCCGGCTCGCTCATTATGTGGGCCAGCTCTTCAACTGCACGAAGCGCAGCGAGATAGTAGACAGTGCAAAGCGGGTTAGGCCCATAAAAGTCGATGTCATAGGTGTTGTGCTGCCTGCCGTCGAGCACGTTGTCGCGGTCCGTGTCCCAGCGGGTGGCGGCGTATGCGATAGCCCGCTTGACACCGGGCCAGACCGCTTCCAACCAGGCGCGGTCGCCGCTCAGTAGCCACTCGCGGTAGACGCGCAGGATGCTGCCCATCTGTCCATCTACTGCCGCTTCCGGCTCCCGGTCGCCCCAGCCCCAGACGAAGCGGCTGCCGAAGGTCTGATGCGTGCGGAAGTACATGTAGCCGCTCGGCTCTGTCTCCACGATGAACTCGATACGGCGCATCTCGCGTTCGAGGCTTGGGAAGAGGTAGGCCAGCGTTTGGGCGTAGCTCCAGACGTGGGTACAATTACCTTCACAACACCCCGCCTTATCGAAGCAGCCCTCAAAGCCGAAAAAACGCCCGTCCTCCAGCCAGAAGCAGGTTGTGCTACGTACAGGCACGATATTCGCTGATAGCGCGTCGAGCACATAGTCCGGCAGGGTGCTCCCAAAGAGTGCGGCATGAAAGCGCCGTGTGTCCGCTTCGAGGCTCGGCAAATGCCCGACCAAATAACGAGCTATGTCCCACGAGCTGCTGAATTGCCCGGCATAGTGATTACGCACGAGCGGTGCGCCGGGGTTGTTGTCCCAGCTATTAGTACGGTTCGGAAAAAACCAGGTGAGCAGGAAGGGGTACGCTTTCTGCTCGCCGGGGGCGAGAGTATCCACCAGCCCCAGGGTGCAGGTATCGGACTTGCCTATATCTGAGGGGGAGCTGTATCCCAGGTCGGTGAGCAGACCGTCGGCGCTGAAGTCGTCCCAGAACTCCTGAAGGAAGTCATACCAGGCCCCACGCAGCCAGGCCTGCTTGACGGTCACGTTGGGGTGGGTAGTCGCCAGGCTCATATCGCCATAGAGCAGGCTACCAGGCGCATACTGCTCTGAGCGCAGGTGCAGCCCGCGCAAATCAGCTTCCTCACGCAAATCGTTGATATTCAGGCCAAGTCCACCCGCAGCGATATTGCCGAAAGCATCGAAGGCCACCCCGCCCACAGCGTTGAAGAGCGAGCCGGCGATGGTCAATTGAACGACTTCGCTGCTCAGGTTGACCAGTGTGTAGGTGAATATAGCGCAGGGCAAGCCCGATTTATCAGGGTCGAGCGGCACGAAGGGCGTAAATGCCTCAAGCTGCACATGCACAGGCAGCGCATCATCTGCGAAGTCAACGCGTGCAAAAGGGTATTCGCCTCTAAAAGTCGCCTCGGCGAAGCGCGGCAAGCCCATAGCGGTCCATGGGTGGTAGCCGTGCGATAGGTTATGCGGCGGCTGCACCGGCCCTTCCAGCACTCGCGCAACGGCGAGATTATTACCTATCTTGGTGCGGAGCGCGAAGAAGGTATTGGGCAGCATAGCGCCTTTGCCGGGGCGGTTGAAGATCTCCCAGTCGCGCAGGTCGCCGCGTGCGCCCACAGAGACGTTGCCGGTGCCTATGCCGCCAAGCGGAAAAGCCACCTGGGTATCTTGCGCGCTGAAGGTGCGAACGCCGTTGCTCGGTCGCATGTTGTATGCCTCGAATTCACCACTCAGCAGGGTCGTCCGGCCTGGGGAGACGCGCCTCCCCAGGCAGCAGGCTGAACGGCAGGTGCGGCTCGGTTTGGTACCAGTAGGCGGTGCTCGATACGTCGTCGGAGCGCTGGTTGTTGTGGCCGTGCTCGATAGTCACGAGCAGCGATTCGCGGAAGCAGATCGGGTCCTCGATGTGGAAGCGATAGAGCGAGATCTTGCCCGACCAGTTCGGCCCGCCCGCCATGGTGATGCCGTGATAGGGAGACGAATACTCCTCTGCCGGGCACCAGGCAGTGTTGAAGTAGTCCTCGGTGCCTGTGCCGTGCAGGCTTGGCGGGAAGGCCTCGCCGTCCACGAAGATCATGTCATCGCCCTCGCCGTACCAGTTCCATTGCTCGGTGATTCGCAGATTATGGACGTTCAGGTTACAGCCGACATAGTGGCCGCGCCCGCGAGCTTCAAGGATGACATAATTGCCGTCACCGCTGGTGTTACGGCCCTGCAACAGGAACTCCTCGTTGGTCATGCCTTCTTCAGAGACGCCATCGGTGGGGTTCTGACGCCGCCACTGCGCGTGAAAATAGCCAAGCCCATCGGGAAGCGAGTCGTATTGTTGGTAGTCTACATAATAATAGAAAAGCACCTCTGTGCTGCACTCGCTTGTCGCGGTGATGCGCGCCGAACGAGCGAAAGGCATTGGGAACCAGCAGTTGAAGCCCTTGCCGTCTTGCGGACTCATTTGCAAAGGTAACGCGCTGAAATTGTGGCTCTGGGCATGCCCCATGCCGAAGAAATCGCCAATAGGAACCTTGATGCTTGGGGTCTCCTCGCCGTCCCACCAGGCCTGTAGCACGATCTTGCGCAGATAGTCCGGCTCGTCGCAGGCTATCGTGACCCAGATGTGCCGGACGCAGCCCGCACCCTGAATGTCAGCAAGTACCACTTCTTCGCCGGGCCGAATATGCAGCCGGTCGTCGTTGCCGCCGCTACGATCCCAGCTTGATGCGCGCCGAGAAGTCGCATCACGCAGCATAGGTAGGCCGGCGAGAGGGCTCCCCGCGAGTACGTTAAGGTTGTCCACTATGATGATTTTCCTTTCTCAAATTGGAGGGCCAATCGGTCAGCCCTCGGTCCTCAGAACTCGATAATACGCACCTTTCGTGGTGGTAAAGCGAGGTTCTTACCATCGACGCGGACCTCTTGCTCTGCGGACAACAGGTTTGCGACGAGCCAGATCGTTTTTCCGTCATGCTGCCAGGCGCTAGCCAGGACGCTGGAAACAGTCATCTGGCCCCGGTCGCCGTAAATCGGGTCATCCTTTGCGACGTTGTAAGTGAGGTAGTTCAACTTTACGGGCGGGGCATCGACTGCGGGTGCGGGCAACAGCTGGCCGTAGGCCAGGAAGCGATTGGCCTGTCCGGTCCGGGTGCGAGCTACCTCGCCGACAAAAGCCGCCTTTTGCGGGTCGATGGCGTGGTGGCGCTCATCGAAGCTGTAGTAGTGCTCGGCGGGGTCGTCAAAGTTGCCGTTCAAGTCTTCCAGCGCGCTGAATTCATAGTTGAGTTGCAACAGCCCACCGTTCAACAGAACCTGGGCCGCCGTCCAGTAGAAGAGGTCACCCGACTCGGGTGAGAGCCTGGCCCAGCCGTCCATCCGCAAAGGCGCGCGATCTTGAAAGACGTATGTGAACATTGGTATCTTCTCGGCCCGCCCTTGCAACAGCCAATCGCGGAAAGCATTCACCTCGAACGGTGCATATGGTCCGGCCTCGGCCCGCGCCTGGTAATAGTCGAAGAGACTAAGGAAAATCTCACTGATCACCTCGGTGCCCGCAGGTACGTAGGCGCCCTTTGCTTTTGACATGGCCGCGCTGGTGTCGCGGTACATACCGGTAAAAGCCTCAGCTATGGCGTTGCCCGCGCCCGGCAGATGGTTGTGGTTTGCTGCCAGGCATTGCAGCAGTAAATTGCTCACCGAGATGTCGTAGTAGAGCGCGTCCGGCCCATATTCGGCCACCAGGCGCTCATCGCGCAGCAGATGGAAATCATGCCAGTAATCGGTGCCCGCGCACATGAAGGGGAAGCCAACAAGACCCGGGTCGCTCAATCCCATCTCGGCGTCATTTTGCACCATACGCGACTCCATCACCGGGTCGGTGGAGTCGGCTGAGTAGTTAGAGAGGAGATCGAACTCGAAGGGCGCCCAGTAGTCGCAGTTGAGGCTGATCGCCCCCAGGTTGGCGGGGTGAAAAGTCGCAGGGAACCAGTCGTCGCGGCAGCGCGGCAGGTTGTTGCGGTAGTCGTGCCCGAAGCTGGCCCAGTTAGGACCGAGCACGTGGAAGACGTGCGTGCCTGCCATGCGGTGTATCTCGTGAAGCCATGCCGAACGGTCGTAGCGGGAATTGATACCAAAGGTGCAGATGCCAACTTCTTCGCGCAGCCAGCGACTGCGCGGCCCCGGCTGCGCCCACCCTTGCTTGAAGGCCCAGGAGCGATAGCGGTCCGCAGCTTCGTGCCACGTGCCCTCGACCAACGCGGCGAGGGCTACCGGATAAGGTGGAGTGAACGAGCGGCCCGGCTCCAACACAGAGGCTTTGTGCATTATGCTACAGCAGAGGCTATCGCCCGAATCAGCTTCCTTATAGAAGTTGTACCACTTCAGGCTCTTCTCCCCATCCTCGGTGCCGATGAAGAAACCGCCGCGATTGCGGGCATAGTAGGCGAGGAACTGCATGGTTGAGCCGGCAAAGCCTTCGGGATAGGGCGAGAAGCGCAGGCGACGCTGGTTATGCGGGTCTGGCTCGAAGAGATCAAGCGGGTCGTGGAAGAGCATACCGGTGGCATGGCTATGAGCCAGGTCATCCTGCCCTGGCCCACCCAGGCGCTGGATACCACTGATGATGGGGTACTCGATTCTATCGATGGTTGCCTTGCCTGCGTTGGCAGCGGATATCGTAAAGAGAATATCTTCGCCGCGCACGAGAATATCGCCCCTCAGGGTGATGTCGTGCGGCGCGCGCCAGATAAGCCGCAAGCCATTCGCCAGCGGCGCGCACAGGAAGTCGCTGAAGCCCTCAACCACACCGAGCCTTGCCAGCTCCAGGCGAAAGGGTGCGTTCGCCCAGGGTGCGGCGATCAGGTCGAGATCGCGAGCCAGGTTGCGAATGCGCACCAGGCGCCCGCTACTCGGGTCGATCTCAACGTTTAGCGAGCGGCTTGAAACCAAATAGCTCATCGCGTTCTCCGGCGGCGGTACAGCAGCCAGGAGAGACCGCCTATGAGTGGAGCGAAGGCCAGGCCGAGGAGCGCGCCGCCCATGCCGGGATTGACCACGCGGATCTCGCGGCTGCTGCCCGCTTTGCCCGACGTCGAAATGGTCGTGACGCCGCTTTGCGGTTGCAACTCAAAGGCTTCAAAGGTAGAAACCCCCTCACCCGCGCTTGCGTCGTAGGGGAGAATAGTGTAGCCCAACGCGGCTCCCGGGGTCTGTTTGACGTAGTAAGTGGCCTTGCGGATCGTCTGTGTCGCAGCGCCATTCGCCGTTACAGAGAGCGCCGAACCGGAGAAGCTGCCCGCGGGCAGCCACGACCATATACCCCGGCGGTCTTGCGCTGCTCTCTGCTGCGGGTTCAATAGCGCTGCGGCGTAAAAGGCGTCGTATTCGCGCTCCTCGGTGGGCTGGACATATAGCGCCTTCTCGCCGCTGACGAAGATTGTGTCGTTCGGGCCGGTGCTGGCGTCGGGGAGGGTCCACTTGCTGGCGGCGATAACCTTGTAGGCAATACCATCACGGCGCGGCCCAAAAGCCACTATCGTGCGCTCGCTGCCCGCCACTATCTTGCCATCGGTGCCGCGCAGCCGCATCTGGTACTCACCTACAGGCAATCTGAAGGGGATGCCCTGCTCCGGCGCGGCGACTGTCACGCTTACTTGCTGAGGCGGTATTGGCTGTTGTGGCACCTTAAGGCCACTGGTGGAAAGCCCCTGAGCGCGCAGGGCGTCCGCCAGTTGGCCCCACTGCTCAAGCCGGGTCTGGAAGGTGTTCCACTGGTCCGCGTATGCGCTTGACGCCGCCTGGTAATCGGCCATCGCCTTCTGATAAGCTGCATAGCCTTGCGCCGCGGCGTCACCCGTGAGTAGGCTGGTTTTGGCACTATCATAGCCGCCATCATAGCGCAGGCTGTAGGAGGTCATCGGAAAGGTCAGATTGTCGATCTCCAGGGTGCCCGTTAGAGGCTGGTTGAGGCTCTCCCAATCGGCCTTGTATTCATGCGTGATCGGCCACCAGTAGACGTTGGTGGCTTTTGGCACAAAGAGATTCTGCACGTTCGCCAGCACGTAGATGGTGCGCTCGTTCTCAGGATAGAATTGCCCCGAGTAGCCCTGGCCGTCAAATACCTCTCCGTTGTATACCGTCTCTCTCTGTTTGTCACTTTGTGCGTAGGAAGGTAAGATCATCAGGAGCGGCAGGCTGAGCAGAGCCAGTAGCAGCAAAATAAGCTTCATTCGCGCCATCGTTGCACCCCCCGCCAGCGCAATGCCATGATAGCCAGTAGCGTCAGCAACACGCTGTAAAGTAAAGCTAATCCCAGGTCCACCAGTACGTCTCCCACGCTGCCTATACCGAAACCGTCCGAGGCTCGCCAGAAGTAGCCGAACGGGGAGAGCCAGCTTGTGAGCGCTGAGGCCGCAGATAGCAAGCCAGCCGCCGAGCCAAGCAAGCTATCGCCCGGCTGCGCCGCAGCGATCTGATTGCCTGCGTCTATAAGGAGCAAGAGCGCGAGCGCCAGCGCGGTCAACGCCAGCGCTGGCCGGGCTCGCCCAACGAGGGCGGCCAGCAGCAAGCCGAGGGCTATCATACATGCGGCAGGCAGCACCGAGGCGGTCAACAATGTGAGGGTCGCGCCATCCAGCGGCATGCCGGTCATCAGCGAAGAAAGCCCTAGAAACCCACTTAGCGCCACTATCGCAAGGAGATAAGTCGCAAGATGGCCCACTATCTTGCCTGCGATATAGGTGGGAGCGTCCACCGGCCCGTAGAACAACACTTCCAGCGTGCCGTGCTCGCGCTCGCCTGCCAGACCCGCCGCAGCCGCCAGACCCAGGTAGCCGGTCATCGCCACCACCGCGAAGAGCAATGGAGTCTTCAGAGGATCGGACATAACCAGCGTGCCGTTATTGTCCACGTAGTCAAGATAGCTCTTGATTAGCACTGCCGCCACCAGGCAGGCCACCGTCACCATCACGTACAAGCTTGGACCATGTAGCGCAGCGAGTAGCTCTCTATGAGCAAGGCGCAGGGCCGAGCGGATGCGCAGTCGCTCGTTTACATCTCGCCGTAGCAGAGTTCGCGGGCGCACGGTGTCGTGGGGCTTGGACTCGAGCAATGTCTCCATTAGGCCAACCTTTCCTTTACTTACCTGCGGACTGCTGTTCGCTTGATCTTACCCTCGGTCGCCGTCAGGAACGCCTCTTCAAGGCTGACCTCCAGCCGGTTGACGCTGAGCACAACACCGCCAGCCGCCGCGACCGCCATGCTGATGTCGGCCCGGGCGTCCTGGCCTCCGGCAGCCGTAACGTGCAGGATCAGCTTTCCACCCCTGGATTGAACCTCACGCACGATGGCTACATCTGCCAGCGCCTGCCGGATCACGTGTTCGTTGCCTTGATATTCCAGAGTGTACCTCTCGTCTGGCGCTAGCTTGCCGCGCACCTCGGCCACTGTACCCTGTGCGACGATACTGCCGCGAGCGATGATCGCTACCCGGTCAGCCGTTTGCTCAATCTCTGATAGGATGTGCGAGGAGAGGAAGATCGTCTTGCCTGCCCGCTTCTGGGCGTAGATCAACTGGCGCACCTGGCTGATGCCATAGGGGTCCAACCCGGAGGCCGGCTCGTCCATGATGAGCAAATCAGGCGAGTGCAGCAGCGCCCTGGCGAGCGCCAGCTTTTGCTGCATGCCCCGGCTAAACTCTTTGATCCTGCTATGCCGCCGCGCCTCCAGGTCGAGCGCGGCCAACAATTCGCTGATGCGTCGGGTGGCGTCGGGCACCACATACATATCGGCGAAGAAGCCCAGATACTGCTCGGCTGTCATCTCCCCATAGAGCGATTGGTGTTCGGAAACTACGCCCACTCGGGTTTTCAGTTCAAGAGCGCCCGCGCTCATCTCATGCCCCAATACCTGTACACTGCCACCGGTGGGCGGCAAAATACCGAGCAGCATCATAATTGTGGTAGTTTTGCCCGCGCCGTTTGGCCCCAGGAAGCCGAAGATCTCGCCCTGTTCAACTTGCAGGTTGACATTGTCCACCGCCGTGTAAGCGCCGTAGCGCCTTGTCAATCCTGCGGTGCTGATTGCTGTAGTCATACTCATCGTGCTCACTCCTTGACCCCTGTGAAGACTACGCCTTGAATGAATAGGCGTTGCGCGAAGAAGAAGATGAGCAAGGGGGGTATGATAATAACTACCATCGCTGCCATCATCGGCCCCCAGTCGGTGGTATAGAATTGCTGGAAGTTCATCAACATCAGCTGCAAGGTTTTGTTTTGCGTAGACGGGAGGTAGATAAGCGGCCCAAAAAAGTCATTCCAATAAAAGACAAAGGAAAAGAGCACCACAGTGGCGATAACCGGCTTAGAGAGAGGTAGGAATATGCGCCAGAAGATATCAAAGACGCCCGCGCCGTCAATGCGCGCCGCGTCTTCAAGCTCCGGCGAGATAGTCATGAAGAACTGGCGAAAGAGAAAGATATTGAAGCCTGAGGTAGCGAGCCAGGCGGGGAGCCAGAAGGGCCAAAAGGTGTCGACCAAGCCGAGGCGGCTAAAGATCACGTAGGTTGGGATAAGTGTAACCTGGCTGGGCAGCATCATAGTTGCCAGGACGAGTATGAAGAGCGCGTCGCGGCCCGGGAAGCGGAACCGCGCCAGCCCATAGCCAACCAGGGCACAGGAGACCGCCTGCCCGAGCACAGATGGAATAGCTATCAGCAGGGTATTGGTCAGCGCGCGGCCAAACTGCATCACCGCCAACCCCTTAGGGTAGTTGGAGAAAAGCGGCGTGGACGGTATCCAGGTCATCGGGTAGCTGAATATCTCACTTTTTGGCTTTATTGATGCAGAGAGCATCCAGGCGAGGGGAAAGAGCACTACGGCAAGCCCGCCGATCAGGATAATGTAGACGGCGATTTTCTGCAGGATGCCGAGGACCCTCGTGTCGGAGAAGAAAGCGGCGGTCCGGGTTGCAGGACTCGCATTCGTCATTCCGTTGCCGGGTAAAGGTGCGTCACCGACCTGCTTTTGTACTTCACTGCTGGCCATTACGGTTCCTTTCTAGAATCCGCCCCTGGTGCTGCCGCCTGCGTAGAAGACACGGGCGGAGGTTACACGGAAGATAACGATGACCATTATCAGGATCACAGCGAACAAAGCCCAGGACAAGGCAGCTGCATAGCCCATTTGATTGTATAACCAGGCGCTACGGTAGATATATAGGACGAAGAAGAGGCTTGCCTGGCTCGGCCCGCCGTTGGTCATGATGAGGGCATTGGTGAAGCTCTGGAAAGAGCCGATCACCCCCAGCACCAGGTTGAAGAGGAGTACAGGCGAGAGCATAGGAATAGTAATATGCCAGAAACGAGACCAACCGGTCGCGCCGTCGATGCTGGCGGCCTCGTACAGTTCACTCGGTATGCCTTGCAGCCCCGCCAGGTAGATCACCACGCCCCCTCCAACCTGCCAGAGGCTCATAATTATGAGGGCGGGCAAGACCCAGTTGGTCGTCGTGAGCCATGGTATGGCATCCACTCCGAAGAGTCGGAGTGCGCCGTTGATCAGCCCGTACTCGGTGTTGAACATCATCCACCAGAGTAGCGCCAGGGCCACCCCTGTGATCACTGCTGGCACGTAGTAGAGCGTGCGAAAGAGGGCCATGCCGCGGATCTTCTGGTTGAGCAGCATAGCCAGCGCGAGGCCCGCGATCATGCCGAGCGGCACGCTGAAGAGTGTGTAGATGGTGGTAATTTTGAGCGATTTCCAGAAGAGGTTGTCACTGAGCATATTCTGGAAGTTGAGAGTACCCACGAAGGTGGGGTCCCCCAGCACGGGCCACTGGTTGAGGCTGATGAAAGCGGCGAACAACATCGGCCCCGCGAAAAAGAGCAGAAATCCTACGACGAAAGGCGAGACGAAAAGCCATCCTTGTATCGCCCTCTGCCGCTCCAATCGACCCATTTTTGCCATATTTCCTCCGTCATGCGAGCAAAGGAAGAGTGAGGACTGAGCGATTTATCTCTTACCGGTTGCTCAGTCCTCAGCGCTTCTTCCTGGTTAGGGCAGCGGTTTCGCCAGGGCGTCGTTGAATTCCTTCTCTAACGCCGGAAGGAGATCGGCGGCCTTTTTCTCGCCGGTCCAGAGCACAGCGAGCCTGTCGTTCAGGTCGTTCGAGGTATACTTTGGCCGGAACCATTGCGGCGATGAGTGAACCATCGGGTCACCGGAGAGGGGCACAACCAGGTTGCGCACGTTCTCAGGCACAGCTTGCAGGCCAACCTCTCGCATCACTGCTGTATTAGGCACCACGTCGGTGGGAGCGAGCGCGCGCTGTCCATCGGGTCCGGCTACCCAGCTAAGGACTCTCCAGGCGGCGTCTTTCTTTGGGCTGTTCTTGTTGATGATCATGCCCAGCTCTTCGCCCAATGTCCCTTCCGCTTTGTTCTTGGGCGGGTAGGAGAGATCCCACTTGAACTTCCAGTCGCGGCTCAGGTCGAGATTCCAGTTGCCGCGAGTGATCATGCCTGCGGCGCCGCTGTCGAAGCCGATAGGGTTCGCGCCTGTTGTCTGATCAATCGGCACAAAGACTTTATCATTGACTTGCAGGTTTTGCAGGAAGGTGAACGCGTCCACAGAAGGCTGCTCACCAAAGGTTAAAGTCTTGGCGTCGGGTGTCATGGCGTCGCCACCGTTCTGCCAGACCCAGGTCCAGAGCGGCAACAGCCATGCCTGGTTCTGATAGCCGTACTGGCGCTTCGAGGGGTCGGTCAGCTTTTTGCTCATGCTAACAAAGTCGTCCCAGGTCCAGCCGCGCTGTGGGGTGCTAATGCCCGCGGCCTTCTCCATATCCGCGTTATGCCACATCTCCCAGACGAATTCGACTACCGGCAGCCCATACTGGCCGGGGCCGACCTTTAGCTCAGGATAGCGGACGGTGGTGTAATCATCGAGGGTCCATTGTGGGAACTTGTCGAGCTGGAGTGTGGCCTTGTCCTTTGCGATATTGGGCGACAGATCGAGCGCGGCGCCTGCCCGCAGGAAGCTGCCCACGCTGTCGGGGGCGACAAAGATCAGGTCGATGTCATTGCTGCCCGTCAGGCGGGTCAGCACCGTTTCAATATAGTTGCCGGTGATCTGCTCATGCACGATCTTGATGTCAGGGTTTGCGTCTTCAAAGGGTTTGTACCATCGGTTGGCCCAGGACGAAGTGTTCTCAGGCACCCAGTCCACGACCTTGATCGTCGTCACCCCTGCGGGCACTACGGGGGTCGGGCCAACTGTCACTGTGCCGATCACGGGGGTATTAGCCATAGCTGCGACTGTAGGAGCAGTGGTGGCGGTAATTTCGGTGGTTGCGGTGGTCCCGGTAGCTTCCGGTGCGACCGGTGGCACGGTGTCGGTTGGAATGGAGGTGTTCGGCGCTGATGTCCCGCCGCAGGCTGCCAGCAGCAAAGAGATCGCTATTAGCAGCGCCAATCGGGGGCTTAATTTGCGTAACATACGAATGTTCCTCCTTTGAGCTAAACTGTTAGCAAGACGATTGAGTTTATTTCGAGTGATCTATTGGCTATAGTGACACCTCCTTCTTAATTGCTGAGCGCTTATTGCTGCACAACGGCCCACAAGAATACACGCTGGTCGTAACTTCCAGTGGCCAGGATAGTGCCATCCGGTCGCCAGGCCAAAGTGTTGACCTCGCTGCCGTGGCCAACCGCCGCCTGATCAGCAGGTGTGCGCCCTGGCCCCAGGCGTGCGCCCGTAGCTGCATCCCAGATTGCTACTCCATGATCGCTGCTGGACGAAGCCAGCACTTTGCCGTCGGGTGAGAACGCTACGTCGGTGACTTTGCCTATGAGGCCATTAAAGGTGGTCAGCAGCTTACCTGAGATGGAGTCGAAGATGCGGATTTTGGTGTCTCCAGCGCCTGTGGCTAGCAGCCGGCCGTCGGGCGAAAATGTGACCGACATAGCGCCCGCCTTCTGGTCGGTGATCTCCAGCGCCTTCGAGCCGGTAGCGACGTTCCAGGTCTGTACTTTGTTGTCGTTGTCAGCAGTAGCCAGTGTTTTGCCATCGGGTGAGAAGGCCAGAGCGTTCACACGATCCCCAAAGCCTGTGATTGTGCTTACCTGTTTTAGAGTGGCAGGGTCGGAGAAAATAACGCTCTTGCTGCGCCCACCGCTCGCCAGCAGCTTGCCGTCGGGCGAGAAGGCCAGCGTCAGCACTTGATCGCTCTCCGAGAAGGTGCGTAGCTGCTGCCCGTTGGTCGGATCCCAGAGGAAGACAGCTTTATCGCGCCCACCGCTCGCCAGTATCTTGTCATCGGGCGAGAAGGCCAGCGATGTGATGGGGAGTGTGTGCGCGGGCCAGCGGCGTATCTCTTTGCCGCTCTCAGGGTTCCAGAGAAATATAGTACGGTCGTCGCCCGCCGAGGCCAGCATCTTACCGTCATGCGACCAGGCGACGGCGTTCACACCCCCGGAATGCCCGCTGAGAATGTTGATGCGAGTCACGCTGGGGGCATTATCTACCGTCACGGCGGGGTAAGACTGGGGGCCACCGCAACCGGCCAGGAGTAAGGTCAGCCCAAGTAATAAAGCGAGATGCCGCAGCATATCTTTCTCTCCTTGCAGGCGCTAGCTAGCAAAGGCTAGTTGCACTGTTACTTTATTGGGGCGGCAGACCAACAGAGCCGCGAACTATAAGCTGCGTGGGCAGGTGGCGCTCATGCGGCGGCTCACTGCTCCCACGGATACGCCGCAGCATCAGGTCGCCCGCCAGACCGCCAAGTTGGCGTGTGTTTTGTGCGACAACCGTGAGGGGTGGGTTGTAGGCGGGCGCCCAGTCCAGGTCGTCAAAGACGATCAATGAGAGATCAGAGGGGATATCCAGCCCCAGGTGGTGAATAGCGCGCAGGCTACCGATAGCTACATTGCCGCTGCTCAGGAAGAGCGCAGTGGGACGGCGCACAGAATCGAGCAGTTCTTTGGTGGCGGTTTCAGCTTCCGAACTTTTGAAGTTGGTGACCTTGATCAGGTCAGGATCGACGGCCAACCCGTGGTCAGCGAGTCCTTGCTCGTATCCTGCGCGACGTTCGCGCGCCGGCGCGTACTTGGCAGGCCCAGCTATCAGCCCGATGCGGCGGTGCCCTTGCTCAACCAGGTATGAGACTGCGTTGCGTGTGCCGCCAAAGTTGTCAGAGAGCACACCGTCTACCGGTACGTCTTCAAGGCGACGGTCAAGGGAGACTACGGCCACCCCTTTTTCGAGGATCTTACGCACTTGAGAGGCGCTGTATCGCTCATCGGTTGCGCAAACCACAATACCCGCTACAAACTCATCGCCAAGCACTTGCAGATAACTGCTTTCACGCTCCAGGTCATCATCAGTGTTGCAGACCAGCACTGTATAACCTGCACGGAAAGCCGCGTCTTCCAGGCCCCGTACTACAGAGACGAAGAAAGGGTTCTCGATATCCGGCACTACAATGGCTATGGTCTTTGTGGAATTGGTTCGCAAGTTTCGGGCGAGCCGGTTGGGGCGATAGCGCAGCTCTTCTACTACGCTCATTACTCGTTGATGCAGCTCGCCATCAACGGCGGTACTGCCGTTGAGCACACGCGACACTGTAGCCACTGAGACACCAGCGTGCTGAGCGACTTCTTTCATCGTAGGTGATTTCATCGCCACCTCGCTCGGTAATCGATTACTCGGAGAAAACGATTACGCGACGTTAGAGCTATGTAAGCTCTGAAAATTACTCGGGGGCTACCTCTATTTGGAAGTTGGAGTAGAAGTGACCACAGTGTAATCGATTTCTCAGGAATTGTCAATAGGTGCACTAACATAAACGTTCAGAGTTGAGGCGGAACAAAGTTCAAGAAAGAGGTAACTGTGCGGGGACGCGCGCCATCACCCGCCCTCACCCCATGCCCCCTCTCCCACAAGGGGAGAGGGGGCTTTCTTCC
>JADMIH010000034.1 GCA_015478675.1 Chloroflexota bacterium
ATCAATTGAAGGGCAGCTAATCACCTCGTTTCTTGTAGAGGCGTACCGCGCCGTGATAGCTGTATGGCACCGTCTCGACCTCAACGTAGTTACGATCTATCACCTTGAGCAATTGCGGGTCAAGGTCAGGAACATAGGCGTCGGCAACCACCACGAGACGGGTAGAGCCGTTCAGCAGGCTCTGCTTAAGGTTCTGTATATACTCGGGGCCTATAGCCGAGTCAATGTAGCGCCACGAATAGTACAGATATTTCGATGAAGGTTCGCGCTCGGCAAGGGCATAGAAGGCGGGGTTGCCGAAAATTAATATCTTGTCCCCAGTTGAGGTCACAGCCGCAATCCTGTCAGCTACCGTCACATCCTCACTTAGCTTGGGCATGGATTCCCATGCCGAGATACTGCTAAGCAGATTCCTCGTGTCCATAGTAGTCAGGCTAACGCCTATAGAAGCCAAAACTACTATGAGCACGAGAGAAGCGCATTTTCTTGCTGTAAGTGCCGTAGTAAACCCTGGACTCATCAGAGAGAAGGCGCGGGAGGTCTGGGCGGTTGGCCTCAACGTGTTTACGACCTGCTTATGGTATCTATTGAGCCAGGCTACTAACTCAGCCGCGCCTATTCCTCCAAGCACAGCCAACTGTGGCACCATCTGCAAGAAATAATGGTCGTAAAGCTTGTCATACAAGAGGAGGAATATAGTGTATACGCACAACCAAAGTGACATCAGCAGGGTAACGGATCGTCTGGTCGTAGATTTTGAGAATAAAGGCATCAGCAGAGCCAAGAACCCCATAAACAAGGCAGGCTCACCCATGAGAAAATCAGCCATGCCGGAAATCTTAGAACTCACCACAGATACGCCCAGCCCATTAACACCGAAAACATATAAGATGTAGTCGCGCAGAGCGCCATTGAGCCAAAAGTAGGCCAGGACCGGTGCGTAGATCAATAGTATCCCGCAGGAGAGTGTTGAAAGAGCAATCAAAGCCTGGCCTGGTCGAACGGGTGCGCGGCCTTTCGCTGATCTAAGAACCACTACTAGCAGGAAGAGTGCATACACACCAAGCAGCAAAATAGCGGGCTGCTTGACTATGAAAGCAGCGCCTGCAAGAGTACCCGAAAGGAGCCACAAAAGCTTACTGCTCTTCACCTGGGCTACAGTAAATACCCAGGTGCTCCACGTCAGGATGGCAACCATAAGGCCGGTCTGCGTAAGATACTGCGAAAGCGCAATACCGGTGGGATCAAACGCAAAGAAAAAGGCCGCAACCAGTCCGGCGAGGCGATAACCTACCTGCTGCGCAAGGAAGGCAATAGGAATGCACGTGAGGGATATGACAGCGACATAGGTGAGCCGCACTAGCGGTATGCTATTTTGCGAAAGAGCCAGCAACGGCGCTATAAAAAGCTCGATTCCAGGGGGCTTGTGATCCACGAGGTCGCGGTACATCAAGTGGCCCTGATTCATGCCATGGGCAATTGACACGAAGGCTCCATCATCTACAGACAGGTAACCGAAGATGGCGCCTGACGCCCTGAGAGCAAACGTGATCACTACCGCTAAAACAATGCCCAGCGTGTAGGCCGCATCTCGGTTTAGCACCCATGACAATTTGACTTTATTTGGCGCAATCAACTAAGGACTCACACCCTCTGTGTAGCCAGAGAGGGCAGATATACAGACAAAGCGTTGCATATCGCTTATCCTTTTGCTCTTTTCACACCGACCAGCAGCGCGTCTGCGGCGAAAATCAACAACAACCAGAGACCGAGCCGCAACTGAATCCCTACTTGTAGAGAATGCCTGCCAATCTCCATAGCATCGCCATTCCAGATAATCACTGCAATTGGATAGGCCAACAAGAGCAAGCCCACCGGTATAACCCAAACGACGCTCCACAGCCTCTTCAAGATAGCCAAACAGACAGCAGAGAGGGCAACAATGAGCCATACGAGCAAGAATCGAGGGTCGTCAGGATAAGTGATCTGGGATAAATAACCGCCCCACGGGTCTATAAAACCGAACATCGGGGTATATAAGCTCACCCATATCGCTGAGGGGTGTAGTAGCTGCCGTTTGCCACCGAGAAAGTAGAAAACTTGTGTAGCTCTGCTTGCCTTTATCAAAGGTCCAACGGCGAAAGTTTGCCAGGTCGGGGTCCGAATAGAATGCCCAGCCATTACTGCTGGCCCACTGGCCGGATAGCTTTTCTAACGCGGAGGTTACAGGCATTCCACGTTCTGCGAAATACGCAGTGTCAGAAGAGTCCGGTAGCACCCTCTGCGCCAGGACATTCAGGAATGGAAAGACCCAACGCTGGCCGGCCGTGGCTGAGACATCGCTGACAACAAAAATGAGGACAAATGCCAGGGCAACAGAGAGATAGCGCCAGTGGATACGCCTTAGAAATACACACAAGAGGAGTAGACCCGCAACCATAATGAGCGCGTAGCTGTTGGTTTCGCGTGTGAATGCCCACAGCAGGGCCACCAGCAGCATCACCATAACCTTTGACCACCGCCATCCTTCTATAAGCCACATACCACATGCAATCAGCAGCGCCATCAGCGAGAAGGCTATCGACTCGCTCCGCATCACCCGCTCCCACATGAGGATTACGGTGCTCAAGCTAAAGGCTAATACAACTCCAAAGGCGATAAGCTTCAGATGGCTTGAACGCACAGCCCTTGCTACAAAGAGGGCGAGCGCTCCCCAGGATAGGAGAGATAGCAAAAGTTGAAGCTCCGTTATGGCATTTGGATCGCTGTTGAGTAGCTTATAGACAAGTGGCACTGTAGGAGGACGCAGACCCGCCAGAATGCAAGGGCCGACACCCGCCACCCGTAGGTCAACCACAGAGTGGCTGCCATCACAAGGCCATAACGGCAGCGAAGCCATTTGGGTGAACACAATAGTGTCATCTTGCTGCGATGGCGTAACCTCAGCCAGCACAGCGGCCCTCAGCACCGCGAACAAGAGGAAGCTCGAGAGAAAGAGGCCGAGTTGCGTGGCGCTGACCTTGCTCCCTATCAGACCGCCTGCCAATTTCAGCAGATTGCGAGGCAAGAGCTGGCTGTATAGACGTGGAGCGCCACCCATATCCTCAGCAGGGTTCATGCGAAGTAACCTCCACATCAGTATGCGCCACCACTGGCAGAGGCATGCTCTTTCTCTTCAGTAACGACTGCAATTGTAGTAGTCCCCCCACCGATGCCATGAGAACCTGGCTCGCAAATATAGTAAGGGATAAGGCTAGCGCGGCGGGGGCTGCCACCCCTTGCAACTGCATAAGGTAAACGTACGCACCCTCGCGCACCCCAAGTCCTGCTATGGATATGGGCAACGATTGCAGGAGGGATACTACTGCAACAATCCATAGCAAATCAGTGAAGGTAACTCTGATGCCTAGCCCCAAGGAGACAAGCAGGTTGGTAGCTATAACCGTCAACTGAAATGTGAGAGACAGCAGAAACGGCACCAATACAGCCCTCATTGTGGTGTGCCTGGGCTCCCAGTAACTTACAAGTAGGCGACCGAAAGCTGCAAAGTGATGTCTCCCGGGAAGCCACGATGCTCTATCGGACAATGAGAGTGGTCCAATTCCCCTGCCTGTAACCAGCACGATTACCACAACAACCAGTATCAGGGACAAAACTATGAACCACGACATCAACGGAGTGCCAACTGCCTCAGGGACTCGAGAAAGCAGTAGGCCCACTATTCCCAACGCGAAGAGGGCCAGTAACCCTAAGAGGCGGTCAATTAGCACCGATAATGCTGAGGTTGTTCCTGTAACCCCAGAGCGAGCCAGACCAACGCCTTTTACAACTTCTCCGCCCACTTGCCCTGGTAGCACCGTGTTATAGAACATACCTGTGTAGAGAAGATGCAGCAGCTTCTTGTACCGCACATTAGCTCCTAACTGTGCAAGTAGGTATTGCCACTTGTACGCTGCTAAAAAGTTGGCAGCGAACGCCAAAGCTGCTCCACAGGCGACTATAAGCATATTACTTGTGGTAAGCTCACGCGCCAGGGTGGAAGTATCCACCTTCAGCAAAACAAAGGCCAGCAGTAGCATGCTGGCAGCAGCTTTTAGAAACACTGGTATCCGCATATTACGCACTTATCTCACTTCTGCAAGAATGAACACGTAGTCTCCAAACTTCGATGCATTTGCTAAGAAAAGACAATACAAGGCCAGAGATAGGACGCGCCTTCCAGTGCCAAAGTTCCCCTGTGTAGCTGATGAGGGGAAGAAACGGAGAAGATCGCGGTATAAAGGGGAATAAAATGGAAATCCCCAATCAACTTGGCGGCGCACTTTGAAGCCCGCCTGCTCGATTTTCGAACGTAGTTCTCCACGATGGTAGTTACGCACATGGCCCACGTTCTTCTCGTGCTCTCGCATGCGGCCCTGGATAGTAGAAACGAGGCACCAGCGGCCGCACATTGATCGCATATTTCGGAGCGCTGCGAGATCGTCGGGTATGTGCTCAAGTATGTCAGTGCAAATAATGAGGTCAAACTTTCTATCCAGCGATCCGGCTGTGAGGTCGAGAACTGAGAACTCAACATCCGGCATACGCTCCGTTGCAAGTTCAACGGCCCTGGGTGAGAAATCTACACCAGCAAGTTTCACGTCCGGGCGGTGCTTAGCTATCTCCGCGAGGGGTGAACCTTGCCCACAGCCCACGTCAAGCACTGATTGAAACTCTAGCTTGTGAATAAAACTCCAGATTAGCCGCCGTGTATGGCGCGACATCGGACCGTATTGCTTCATGTCATCCCATTGGTCCCATCCTTCGTCATAATTGAGCTCGGCGCCAACAGCTCTAGCTATCACCTTCGGCCTCCTTTCTATGTGGTAGCCCATAACTAAACAGCTAACGAGTATGCTTTACTCCACAAACAATAAAATTTGATGTGCTGCGAAAACGGCCGGTATGGCCGTCCACCACCTGAAAGGTTAAGCCGCGCTCCTTGAAGAGAGCGCGCATCTCTCCGATTGTAAAGAAGTGCTTCTCAGGCACGAAATACCAATCTTCAACCAGCGATGCGATAGTGGGGTTATCGTTTCGAGATCGGGGCTTGTGGCCGAAATGTTCCGCTACCCCAACGAAGCCGCTGAAAGCCGCCAGGATGCGCCGCCGCCATGACAAAGGCGTCTTAAGGCAGACCTTGCGGATTGTTTCGTGAAGTGGAGTAAGAGCCGTCTTGAGGTAAACGGCCAGCACTAGAGTGCCACCCGGCTCCAACACACGCACTAACTCATCCAGTGCACGCACAGGATTCACAGTATGGTGTATAACACCCCAGCTAAAAGTAAGATCGAAACTGGCATCCCCGAATGGTATATTCAACAGGGATCCCTGCTTGAACTCGATGTTTGTAGCTCCGGTGGAAAGAGCTAACTGCCGGGCGGTATTTAGACTTCCACTACTGATATCTAAGCCCACTACCTCCTCCGACATCTGCGAAAGAGCCAGCGAACAAACTCCGGTGCCGCAGCCACCATCCAGCGCATGCTTGTATCTACCTGCCGGTACAATCTCGGCAACATGCTCCGCCGTGCGGCGATGGTCGGGCACATTGAGAGGCCAATACGCGTCGTAAAACGATCCTGTTCGCCTTGTTTGAGTCCCTATCATAGTTTATCTCCTGTTCTATAGGCACTTCGAGTCGTTAGATGCCCCTTGTAATCCTCTGGGGTTTCAGCTTTTCTGGGCTGTATAATCTGGCGCGATAATGCCAGGTAGCTGTCAGCCACGCCCGCCCAATCGTAGCTGGTAGCAAACTCACTGCTCTCATGCCCCATATAGTGGCGCAGCAAGTCGTCAGCGATGAGCACGTTGAGAGCGCGAGCTAATGCCAACGAATCGGCGGGGGGTACCAGCAGCCCATTCACCCTGTCGTGTACCAACCCTCTCACGCCTGGAATGTCGGAGGCGATAACTGGAAGCCCACATGCCATAGCCTCAAGCACCACATTAGGCATCCCCTCTTCGTGTGAGGGGAAAACAAACAGGTCTGCTTCTTGATAGTAGCGCGCTATTTCCGAGCGCGGCGCCCAACTATGAAACCGCACCGTCCTGGTCAGCCCTAACCGTCCCGCCAGGGCGTGCAGTTCCTCTTCTGCAGGGCCACTACCAACAAGGTCCAACTGAACACGTTGCAGAGCCGGCGAACCGAGATGCGCGAGAGCCTGCAACAGATGGGACAGCCCTTTTTGCGAGTGCAGGCGACCTACAAACAGCAGCCGTACAGTTGAGCGATCAGATTGTTCGGTAACTGCTTTATCCCCCGGCTGAAAAACGTCGAGGTCAATGCCGTTAGGCACCAGCTCTATAGATGCACCAGGAAGTGTAGCTTTGGCGCGCTTCAGCAGCCCTTCGCCATTGACTACAAGCTTGCTCGCTCTACTCCATACCTGCTTTGTCAGAGGCTTCATCGTCCGGTGAGCAAGGGCAAGACTGCCTTCCTGCCGCCCCGGCACATCATCGCCACGCAGCGACAGCAGATACGGGATACCCTTTAACTGGTTGACAAGCAAGCCTACGGGCCCTGTAGGCATACCAAAGAAGACGTGCATCAGGTCAGGCTTGAAGCTCGAAGCTAGACGCAGCGCGGGCAAGGCAGCGCCGGCTATATAGGCCGCCATCTCCGGCACCGAGCATCGGTCTATATTCCGGCGCATAGCAGGCACGCGGTAAATAGTGTAGCCGTCGCGCTCCTCTTTGCGGGGCAACCCCTTGAAATGAGATGTGAGCACAGCCACTTCAACACCGCGCCGCACGAGGTGCCTGGCGATCTCTGCTGAGGCAGTGGCTGCGCCACCCCCAAGAGGTGGGAATTCGTAGTTTAGTAACAGTATGCGTATCTTTCTCATCGGTCTCCCACTCAGACCCCAGCCAGAGTTGGTTCACGGTCACATTGCGCCTCGCTGGGCGTAGCGCCCGCGGCAGTGATGTACCTGTCATGCCAGAGTTGAAATACCAGGAGCGTCCACAACGGCTTTCTGTTATCCTGCCGTCCCTCCAGATGGTTAGTAAGAAGAGTATTGACATATGAATAGTCAAATAAGCCGTCGCGCTTGATCCTCTCCTCTGAGAAGAGGTCCTGTACCATCTCCTTCAACTCTCCACGCAGCCACTTGGAGACGGGCATACCGAAGCCGTGCTTCTTGCGCGCAATGATCTCCTGTGGCAGTTTGCCTTTCATCGCCTCACGGAAGAGGAACTTGCGCGTAAAACCTTTGAGCTTCATATCAAGGGGTAGCCCAAGCACGTAGTCCGTGAAAACTTGATTGAGAAGGGGCACGCGCACTTCCAGTGAGTTAGCCATGCTTGCGCGATCTACCTTCACCAGAATGTCGCTCTCCATGTACAGCTTCATGTCCAGGTAAAGCACCCTGTTCAACTCCTCACGCGCCTCGCACTGCGCCGCGTAGTTATGCACAGGGAGCAGTGGGTCGCTCTTCCCAAGCTCAGCCCTTACGCCGGGCGTAAGCAACTGAGCAAGCTCATTCCGCCGGAAGTTACCGAGCCAGAGGTGGTGGCGAATCTCTGTAGGTTGTTGAGCATCGCGCACAAATCGCTTCGCCTTGAAGTCAAACGACAGGTTGTCCATCGAGACCGGAAGCCTGTTCACAGCAGGCTCGACCAGGCCGTGCCGGATAGCGCCTGGTATACGGCGGTAATACTGCGTGAGCCGGTGCGCCTGTAGGGTAGAATAGCCGCCTAAAAGCTCATCGCCACCGTCGCCGCCGAGCGCCACTTTGACGTGCTCGCGGGCAAAGCGGCATAGCACGTAGGTTGGCATAATAGACGCATCGGCCATCGGCTCGTCCAGTATGTCGGGGAGCTTTGGCACCAGATCAACCAGCGTGTTTGGCTGCAAACGCATCATGTGATGCTCGGTGCCGAGGTGCCGAGCGACAAGCTCAGCATAGCGCGATTCGTCAAAAGATGGGTCATCAAAGCCGATTGAGAATGATTTCACCTGCCCCGGCACAAGCTCACTCATCATAGCGGCGACCGCGCTGGAATCTATGCCGCCGCTGAGAAAGACCCCCAGAGGCACATCGCTGATCATTTCAAGTCGCACCGCCTCGCGCAGGTGTTCAACCAACTCTTCGCTACACTGCGCTATAGTGCGCGGGCGTGACGCCTCGCTGCGGGCGAGGTCGGGGTCCCAGTAGCGATGTATGGAGATTCCTACTGCATCAAACGTTAGATATGTGCCTGCTGGAAGCTTGTTGACGCCCTGGATGACGCTGCGTGGAGCCGGTACATGCTCTAACGCCAGGTACTGCTGGAGCGAAGTCAAGTCTACTTCGCGGCGCTGTTCAGGGCGAGCCATCAGCGTCTTTAGCTCAGAGCCGAAGGCAAGCACGCCATCCTTGAAGGAGTAGTAAAGAGGCTTGATGCCTGTGCGGTCACGGGCGAGGATGAGACGCTTGCGCCCCTTGTCCCATAGAGCAAAGGCGAACATTCCGTTCAACCGCTCTACAAACTTTTCGCCATATTCCTCATAGGCGTGAACGAGCACTTCGGTATCAGAGCGCGTGTAAAAGGAATGGCCCAGGCGGGAAAGCTCCTCTCTTAGCGTAGGATAGTTGTATATCTCGCCATTGAAGACCGTCCAGATGGTGCGGTCTTCGTTGTGAATCGGCTGATGGCCGCTGCGCAGGTCAATGATTGACAACCGGCGCATGCCAAGAGCCACGCCTCCTTCAAGGAAGAGGCCTTCATCGTCGGGCCCCCGGTGCCGTATCGAAGCGCACATCTTGCGCAGCGTCTCTTCGCTGGCCGCACGGTCGGACCGTAAAGTTACCAAGCCGCAAATACCGCACATGTAAGTTTACTCCCGATTACTTTTCGTGACGAACTACACGACGTACAACATAGGTCGGCTTCGACTGCGACTCGTGGTAAGTACGCACGCCAATCTCCGCGATGAAGCCCATGAGCACAAGCTGTACACCAATAATGAAGAGCATCGCCGTCAGCAGAAGCAAAGGTGATTGGATCAGTGAGACACCATTCAGGAGCTTGTCCATAGTGGCAATAGCAATTGAGACAAAGCTGACAGCTATGGAGCTTAGTCCAAGCCCGCCAAAGATGTAAATTGGCTTGGTCGAGTAGCTGCCGAGGAACTTCACGGTGAGGAGGTCAAGAATAACCTTCAGAGTTCGAGCTATGCCGTATTTGGATTTGCCGTGAATCCTGGGGTGATGCTGCACAGGTATCTCTGTGATAGTCGCACCTACCCAGGCTGCATGAGCAGGGATGAAGCGGTGCATCTCTCCATAAAGCTCTATATGCTCTACAACCTCTCTGCGGTAGGCCTTCAAGGTGCAGCCGTAATCGTGCAGGTGAACGCCGGTGACAGCGGATATAAGCCCGTTAGCCAGCCTGGATGGGAGCTTGCGTGAGAACGCTGCATCCTGGCGGTTCACCCGCCACCCGCTTACAACATCAAAGCCTTGCTCAAGCTTTTCGAGGAGCTGCGGGATGTCGGCGGGGTCATTTTGCAGATCGGCATCCATGAAGACGAGGTTGTCGCCGCACGATTTTGCTATGCCCGCAGCGAGGGCGGCTGTTTGGCCGAAGTTCCGGCGGAACTGCACTACCACGACGTTGGGGTCGTGGGCGGCAATCTCGCTCAGGCGGGTGAAGCTCGCGTCACGGCTGCCATCGTCAACATAGATGATTTCGTAGGTAGCACCCAGGGGCTGCATCGCCTCGGTGATGCGTGAGTGCAGTAGAGGCAGATTATCTTCCTCATCATATACAGGTACAATGATCGAACAGAATACCGTGCCTATGAGAGGTGAACGCAATTCCTGCTCGTGCGCTACTGCCTGCCCAATCAACTGTCCCATCCGAGAACTCCTTTGCAAGTGCGGACGATAAATGAGGCAAGAAAGTCTTGACATGCCGCTGACGAGATAGGGATGTAGATGACAGGAGAATGTTTCTCTCAACCCCACACAAGTTTAGCAGGGTACTAACCCACAAGGAATAGCCTAACTACCCTAAAGTAGGGAAGACAAAGGTACCAGAGAGTGAGGCCAGCAAGAGCTCGTGAGATGAGTTATGAAGAAGCTGAGCGAGGAAGTTGAGGTCCTGGGCAGAGTGGCTACCGACAGCAAGCACTCGCCTGTTCCATCATAGGCGTATTACTATCAGGATCAGGTGAGGCTGGAGCAATAAGCGCGGGGTTGGCCCAGTTAATTTTGTAGATACGAAGATCGCCAAAGGTCTTCAACTGTATTTCATCAATTCTGGATGCGTACCTGGCAAGAAAGCTCTGCAATGCTGCTTTTGATAACAGTGTGTTGCTGTTGCTTTGCGCCAGGCGGGCCGGATCATCGGTAACAAAGTAGTCTAGCCAGCCATCCATGATGAAGTAATCAGGTCGCACGGCCCGGAACGCGTCTTCCAGAGTACTTCCCGGATAATAACGCTGGCGATATGCCAGATCATCCCAGGAGAGGTAAGAGGCGTCGGGTAAAGCAAACCAGTATGTTTGTGGGCCTGTAACCTTACTCTGAGGTGGTATGTCACGCTTTATGAGGGCGAGGGCCGCCTGATAGTCATCATTGGAGTTCTGGGTAAGCACTGGCATCAGGGCAAGTGCAACTGTAGCTAACGCCAGAGCAAATGCGAAGCAAGCCCGAGCGAATACAAAGAGCGGAGCACGCCAGGGCTGCTCAGAAATCTTTCCCAGAAAAGCGCCTACGACGAGATAGAGAGCGGGCGAAATATCGATAACGTACCACCCCACTTTGTTGCGTATGACCAGCGCAAACGTCAGAAGCAGCGCGGCAAACAGGACAAGCAGCCGTTTGTCAGAGGTTGAGTGCCTGTATACGAGAGCAGCAAACGCCATAGCCACAAGGATCAAAAGAGGGAATCCAAACAAGGTCAGCGTATCGTAAATGGAGCCAAGCCACAAGGCCGGGTCTAGCGTGAAAATAGGCGGGCTGACCCTTGAGCCGTTACCGAGGCTTGCAATGGCAAAGTACGATTTGGGGTACGGCAGGACCTGCATTACAACGAAGAAGAGAAGCCCCGCGCCTGCGCCTAGAACAAAGCCCCAGAAGCGTTTGTTGCGCAACAATCGCCAGCCGTTATCAAGTAAATACAACGCCCCAATCGCCGGGCCAAAGATAAGGCCGTTGAAGTGGATGTCTAAGGTTAAACCCACCGCAAGGCCACACATCACGCTCTTGAGCGAAAAGCCCTTTGCATCATCTGTAACATAGAGCGCTACCGCTCCGAAACCGAAGGCGGCTATGATGATGTCGTGTCGTCCCAGATGCGATGAAAGGAGAAAGGATTCGGAGAAAGAGAGTAATATAACCGCGAAGAGGCCAACCCGTGAACCATAAAGACGATTAGATATGCTGTATACGCTTGCCAGCAAGACGATGCCGAAGAATAGAGAAGCAACGCGCAAGGAGAAGAGTTCAGCACCAAAGAGGCGCATGAAGAGGGAATGTATCCAGGCGGCAAGCCAGGGGAAATAGGTCCAATACCCATCGTAATTCTGAAAAACACCGGCATCAAGGGTGCCAAACGCCCTACCTGTACGGATCAGCGCCCATGCACGGCTTGCGTTCCATCCCTCGTCCACAAAGGGGGCTGGAAAACGCATCAGGAAGACCAGATTAAAGAGCGCTATCGCAGTTAGGAGTGTGCTTATAGCGCCCCACGTGCGCCATAAGGACCCCAAGCGCAACTTTGGAGTTTCTAAGACACCCAACGTTGGCTGGATTTGATTGGTCTGTGAAAGCTGATCAGCCTCTATATCCATTTATTTAGTCCAATAGCTGCTTGCTAAAGGTAGCGGTGGTTATTTGAGCAAAGCCCAAGTTGTCTAACATACTTATTGTCTCTTGCTATAAACCACTGATACCCCATCCTTGTACGCCACCTTCCAGCCCGGCTCGTGGGCAAGCGCGTAAGCGAGAGGGCTGCCGGGGATTATCGCCACCAGGTCAACCTTGTATTTAGCCAGCGTTTCACGCCACTGTGGGGCGACATTCTGCATAGTCATGAAGTCATCAAAGATCCCTTCTCTATACATGTCAGCGCGCCCATCTATGAAGACGAGGTGTGCCGGATAGAGCCTGTAGATGAAATAACCGCCCCAGGAGAACTCGTTGTAGATCCGCACTGTAGTCGGTAGCTTGCTGATATAGTCAGCCGCGCCAACAGGGTACATGTAGCCTGTGTCGGTGCGTGGTTCGCTCTCCGTTTGCGCTCTCTGGCTGCCCAATAATAGAGGCACCAGCAGGGCGACAGCTGCCGCGCCCACAGCCCAGTTCATCTTGCCCTCTACAGGTGAAGGCAGACTATCTTTGTCACGAGAGAGAGCAGGCCATATGCCAGATAGACCGTGCGCCAGAAGAGGCAACACCATCACGCCGTAGAGTGGTACCAGCCTTACCGCCTGCAACGCCAGCAGTGTGAATGCACCCAGAATTATAAGCTCCGTAATATCTACTTTGCGCTGCAATTTGATGCGCCAGCCTTCTCGCTCTGAAGCGACAACCGGGCGAGCTATGCCGACAAGCGCGAGCATGATCAGGCTGAGGCCGAGCAGCAGATTGACAGGCTCGTGGAAGTTTGGGCTTTGCCACTCTTGAGTATAGCGGAGCAGAGGGTTGGATGTGCCATTGAGCGCATATGTGAGAGGATAGCTCCACAGCGTCAGGAAGTAGGGATTGAGAAGGGTAGCTGCTAGAGAGGCAGCCAATGTGACAAGCAAAGGCCACAAAGGAGCAGGACTCACGGCTCGGTAAAAATAGTTGTTGAGAAACTCGCCTACCAGGAATGCGCCGATGAGGGCTACGCCCATAAAGTAGCTGGCGTGCAGATTAGCCCATAACGCCATCAACGGAGGAAGTAGCCACAGCTTGCGCTTGTGAGAGGGATCGCTCTTGTAGCTTTGCAGAATAAAATAGAAAACACCAAGGAAGAGCGGGGTCAATACCTGCGGGCGCACACCCCACGTCGGCGTGGCAAAGACCAGGTAGAGCATGAGCAGCACGAGCGACAATATACGCCCCGCGCCCCGAGAGCGTAGCAGCAAATAGACTATAAGCGCGCCCGCCGCTTGCAGCATTCCAAAGAGAAGTGAAAGCACACCGTACCCGAACAGGCTCTTGAGGCTGTACATGACCACTTCGGTGAGCCACTCCTGCACAAGCCAGGGGCGGCCCTGAGCGGTGAACGAATATACGTCGTGTGAGGGTATACCGCTATCGAGGATTAGCCTGCCGTTGCTCAGGTGCCACCATACATCGGGGTCGGTGGGCGCAACGAAAGTGACCAGGCCAACGAAGACGATGAGCAACCCGGCTATGAGGGTATAGCGATGCAGAATGGGCGCGAACGGAAGCGAAATAGCCTTGCCGCCTTTAGAGGGCGCAGCAGAAGCGTTTGTGCTGATCATGAACCAAGTTTAGCACAGCCCTGGCGCGCCTGGAATAGCCTTACTAAGCCAGTGAGGGGGTGACAAATGTACCAGATGTACTGCGTATCCCGTAACGGGCGGCTGTCCGGTGGGGCAAAGGAAATTACTATCCACAGTCTATTATGCAACAGGCAGTAGGCAATACAACCTCCTCACTGCCCGCGCAGCGCCTTTGCTATAACCGCTTCGGCCTGGCTTTCTCGGGTGTAGCCTTCGTTCAGTAGCTGCTGGGATAACCACTCGTGGACTTCGGGGTTAGCGGGATTGATGAACTTAAAGAGCAAGGCATCGCGCCAGGCCTTCGCCGTGCCGCCGCGCGCAGCGTAGCCTCTCGCTGACAGCAGATATTCGCGGCCCCACTGGTAATAATCTCCGGCATCGCGGTAGGCCTGCGCCGCTTCGGGCAGCCTACCTTCAGCCTGGTCGAGCGAGCCGCGCAAGGTGCGTACCGGCTGCCATTCTCTGCTCACCGATTGCAGCCGCAGCATCATCTTCTGCATACTCTGGAGCACGCCGCCTTGTGCGCTTTCTTTGAGCGCCACTATGCGGTCGAACTGAGCGGCCTCGAGCCAACCCTGCTCAGGAGCGGCCACCTGGCGCTGGAAATCAGGGTCGAACTGAAAGAAGCTAAGCGCCCAGTATATTGAGCCTGTGGGCTGCTGCGCGAAGAGGCGCGGATCGCGGGCGTCGTAGGCGGGAGCAGGGGCTTTGCCGTGCCAGTAGAAGCTCATCACAGTTGAGCCTAACCCCGGCTCATCGGCAAAGATAATAATATCCTGCGGCTCTGCTTTGCTCGCCAGGTAAGCGGCGGCTCCTCTGTAATCTGGGTAATAGGAGAACCGGCTGTGCAGGCGCGGCGTAAATAGAACGAATAGAGCCGCCAGAGCAGCCGTCAGAATGGCTTCCGCAGCGACCAGAGCCACTACCCGCAGCGCGAGCACCCACGCACGAGATAGCCGTAAATAAAGGCTGGACCAGAGATAGACAAGGCTGTTCGCGACGAGAAGGAAATAGAAAGGCATGGTGAAGATCGCATAACGCTGGAAGACTGTGTTGGTAGTGCTAAAGAACGCTACGGGCAGCACGGGCACAAAGAGCAAGAGGAGGCATATAGCTACTCCCTTGAACATCCGCTTATGTATGGCTGCTAGCACTCCTACCACAAAGAGGGCAAAGAAAGCCCACTGCACATATATCTCAAAGTCGCCGCCGGTGCTCACCTTTGTGAGATAAGAGAGGAGCCCCGTTACCCTGCGAGCCAGCAAATCTACCGATAGCAGGCTCAAGTCGGGCGGGTTAGTCGCGCCGGAGGCAAGGCCGGAGAGCCATGTGTCAACAGCGCCCGGCAAAAAAGCAACCGCGATTGCCAGCATCGAAAGCAAGGCGCGGCGAAAGTGCTCGCGGCCTTCCGGCCTGAACCAGAGCCTGTATAGAAGCCAAAGGAGGTAAGGAGCCAGCGCTGGTATAACCAGAATAGATGTGAAATAGCTTATGTATAGATTCACGGTCGTTGCCGCCACGAACACCGCCCACCAACGGGTAGCAGCTTCGCGCTCAGCAAGCAGCAGCGCGTAGACCGAGAAAACAGTCAGGAAAGCTACTATTGTATAAGGGCGAACATCCTGAGATTGAGCAACATGCACAGCCGAGATAGCAACCATGAGCGCTGCTATCACGCCTTGTGCCCGCCCGAATAACTCGCGCCCAAGCCCATAAACGGCCAGAGGGGTTAGTGCGCCACAGAGGACCGAGGGGAGGCGCACGAAGAGGGTCGTAACAGTGGGGTCTACAGGCTGGAGTGTGAGCCAGACTATAAGATAGTGCAATGGAGGCTGTACCAGCAGCCAGCCGAAGCGGTCAGTGAAAAGAGCCGCTATGCCACGCTGGGCAGGCTCAATCGAGGCAATTTCATCGTACCAGAGGCCCTGGCAATCAATGCACCAGAGCCGCAAGCCAAGGGCAAGGAGAAATATGACTACGGGTGTCAACAGCACAAGCGAGCGATGAGACCGGGAGTTCAGGGGTAAGGGTTGGAAGTTGGCTAACAATCCCTAACGCCTGTTCGCATGTGAGACTATCGAGATCACGGTTTCTGGGGGGTTGGCTGCTGGGGCGCTATATTGCTGAAGTAGTCCTTCACCAGGTCTTTGTAACCCTGGGGGATGTAGTCGCTATTGAGGGCGTTGCCCGCCGCCTGCTGGTATTGGCCGTAGACTTGCTCGTATGGCACCGTCGCCGCACCTGTTGAGTTGGCGTTGGTGTTGGCCATGCCACTGCTCTGCTCGCCACTGGGATTATCCTGACCCTGCACAGTCACAACCGTCTGCGCAGCGTTGACGCTACTCGGCGGTGCATAGACAGGTTCGGCACGGCCCTTTCCCCAGCCACTAGCAGGCTGCCCATTCGCATTGCCGCCATTGCTTGCCTGTCCACCCGGCTGCCCCTGCCCCTGGCCTTGTGCCACCACGGGCGTGCCACCGGAGCCTGGCGCGCCTTGCGCCACCACGGGTGTACCCGTCTGCGCGGCCTGCCCATTAACAGCTAGCGCCCCAGGCGTCCCGGCTACGCCCGTGCTCAAGGCGATAGCTGTGCCTGATACAGGGCTACCCGCCGGCGCGATAGATGTGCCGGAGAGAGTCGTGCCAACCGCGAAAGCTGTGCCACCTGCGAAGGCGGTGCTTTGCGCCAGAGCCGTGCCGCCTGCCTCGGCTGTGCCTGAGATGGGGGTTGCTCCAGCCTGGGCGACATCGTTCTTGCTTTGCTGTATCTGCGCCAGCGCCTGCTCTAGCTGTTGCTGGGTTGCAAGCTGCTGGCTGGTGCTCCTCACCTGGTCGGCGGCGCTCTTGAGCGCATCTTCCGCGGCTTTGGCGTTATTGTTCTCCAGGGCGTTAGCCGCGTCGTTCAGCTTTCGCGCCATCTCCGGGTCGAGGGCTGCCACGTTGTTCCGTGCGTCTTTGAGTGATTGCGCCAGTGCTTTACGCTCATCGGGCGACATCGCCGCGGCTTTCTTTCCGGCATCCTCTAGCGATTGAGCTGCCTTCTCTGGGTCGCCCGACTGTAATGCCTCGCCCGCTTGCTTCGCCTCCTGGTTTGGAGATGCCGCCAGTTGCTTCGCCAGCTGGTCAAGCGCTTCGCGCTGCGCGGGAGCCTGTGCGTCGAGGCTCTTTTGCAAGCGGCTTTCTGCCTCCGAGAGCTTAGAAAGCGCCTGCTCGCGTGACAGCTTAGGGTCCGCTAGCGCTTTGGAGAGGCCACTGAGCGCGTTGAGCAGCTGCTGTAACTTGGGATCGGTGGCTGCACCCGGCTGGGCCTCCACCGCCTGCTTGAGCGCATCTATCTTCTGCTGCTCGGCGGCTATTTGCGACCTGGCGGCCCTGTCTACATCGTTCAGAGTGGGATTGGGCACGAAGATGACGGCCAGGAGCAAAGCCAGGCTGAACGCCACGTAAACCAGCCACTTGCTCTGAAAGTGGAGAGATAGGTCGCGCTTGATCGCGATCTTCTGCACCGAGGCGATAGCATCGTCAAGCTGGGCCGCCCCGATGGGCGATGTGCCGTTAGCAGGGCTCCTCTTTGCGGCTTCGAGGGCTGTAGAGAGTCGCTCGTCGAGTGCAAGAAGACGGTCAGCGCGGCGCGCTGTGGCAAGTAGGTCGCGTGGTCTCAGCAGCGCAAATAGTGACACAGTGAGCAGCGCCGCCAGGGTAAAGCCTGCTATCAGCAGAGCTGTGTCGAGCCAGACGAACCCACGAGTGAAGCGCCAGACGACAGCCACTACCGCCGAAGCGCCCAGGCCCAGAGCCACAGCCGGGAGAGCTAACCACAACGCCTCTTGCAAGCGAAAGCGAGCCTGAACACGTTGTAATACGTCGCGCAACTGCTCCAGACGCGGATCGCCTCCAAGACAGTGCCCCTTAGCTGTGGGTGATCTATCCATGCTGCTACGATTATAACGGACTCGTAATGCATATTGCGAGAGGAAATAGAGGCTGACATACTATGCGCCTTTCTTTCACAGGCTTATTTTTGAACCAAATAAGGCAAAGTAATGCGGCACGTTGGTCATTGTGATGACGTGGTCGGCCTGGGTTGGCGTGGGGTAAATTGACTTGAGAAAGAGATTGCTTTCTGTTGTGCAACTGCCCACTAACGCTTTCCAGGGGTCATGGGTTTCAGCCAGCAGCAGCAGCTTGCCTTTGCGCTCGTGCCATTCTCCACCGTATGGTACGCCCAGGAGAAACTTGTCTGCGGCCTCAAGATCTGGGAAAAGCGAGGTTTCGGGTAGCTCTCCTCCAATTGAAGCTTTAGGAATCTCCGCGCTGTAGAGCAAGACGCCGGATTTTCCGCGCATATGGAGCCGCCATGAATCCGGCCCCTCAGTAAGCCTTATCTCCCTGGGGCGAAAGCGAACACCGGAGGTCCGGCGGCCTATAGCTGCAAAGAGACTGTTATTGATGTTGGCCTCAAGCACCAGGACGGATTCGCGCTTCACTCCATCAGGGTAGGGAAGGCGTGCGCGGGTTCTATGGACCAGATAGTTGAACTCTATGCCAAGCGCGCCGGGCACGAACGACGGGTGCATATGCTTTACATTGACGAAGCAAGCCGACACCCAGCCCAAGCCCTGCGAGGTAGAAAGCTCTGCCTGCGGGGGCAAGAACCGGCTGAGAGCTTCAGGGGGCACCGGATAGCTGACCAGAAAGCGGCGCGTGACCAGGCCCTTCAGGTGCAAACTCTTCAATGGAGAAGTTGGGCTGATATTGTAGTTGTGGCCGCCACGTTGGGCTGTTTTGCTCATACTCACCATAACAACCTACCTTTGGGATCAGAGTTCAGAGGTCGGAGGTTAGCGATCAGGGATTAGGGCCAGCTTACTAACACCTGAGAACCATATCTACACGCTTCCGGGTGGAATGGCCTGAGCATCGGGCGCGACGGTGGCCGCAACGCGCCGGTGGCCTCGAACGGGGCGTACTAGCCGCATGCTGGCGAGCACCAGCACCAGGCTTATTATCAGCGCCTCTGCGCAGAAGATTAGCCAGGGCGACACCACGAATATGTCGTGCCCACTGAGCACCTGGGTACTAGTATAGACGAATAACGGGTCGCCTCGCAAAACAAAGACCTCGCTGATAATCATCGCCGCCAGAGGGTTGAGCGACAATATTATCCCTGTGGCATAGACGAAAGATACCGTATCACTCGGCGATTGCCCCCCCGCGCCGAGGCCGAAAGCCCCCATGCCCAACGCCACAAAGTAGTAGAGAAAAGGCACCCCGATCATTTGTATGAGGATAGTGCCGTAGGTGAGCACATTGCTTGCTACACTGCTGCGCAGCAACGACGACCAGAAGATGCCGATGCACGCGTAGAGCAAAGCCGACATCAGCATCACAACCTGCGAGATGATCACCTCCTCAGGTGACACCCCGCCGAAGATAAAAGCCAGGCTCTCTATAGGAGCAACCGCCAGGATCAGGAGCGCCACATAAGAAAGGGCCGAGCCTAGCTTGCCGAGGATTATAGAGCGTGGCGGGAGAAGGGTGGTCACCAGCAGATCGTAGGTTTTCTGCTCGCGCTCAGAGGTAATGCTGCTGGCGGTAAAAGCAGGGGTCAGCAGGGCAACCATAATCGTCTGGAAGATGACAAGACCGCTGAAGAGTATCTTGCCCACCTGCGACGCCTGCACGCTTGAGTTATAGCCGGTGCCGAAGCTCCTTGCCACGTTGTAGATGAGCAAGCTCACCCCGCTCAGCACAACCAGGTATATAGTCAGCACCACGGCGGCGCGCCAACCGCGCATCCTGCCGCGAAGCTCTTTGACGATCACAGGGTTAGCTTGCATCACTGCACCAATCCCTTCGTAGTCCGCAGGAATATATCCTCAAGGTCGCTCATCGCCTCGTCGAAGCCGAAGACGGGTATCCCCTGGCGCACCAAATACTCCAGGATGTTACTCAACAATGCGTCATCCCCGTTCACCCGCAGCTGTATAACGGCAGGCCCAGCTATCTGGCCTGACACGTCACGGGCCACCGGCAACTGGCCTGCCCTGAAGCCGGCAGGTAGAAGGCTTACAGCCAGCACATCGGGGAGCTTTCGCAGCATCTCGGCAGCATCGGAAGCGCGGTCGAGCACCCTCATGTAGATTTCACGGGCGGGCTGCATAGCGCGGAATATCTCCTCGACGCTGCCATTCACCAGGAGCTTGCCGCGCTCAAGAATCGCCACATGCGTGCACATCTCGGCAAGCTCGGTGAGTATGTGCGACGACACCACGATAGTCTTGCCGAGCGCACGCAACTCTTTTAGAAGCTCGCGCAGCTCGATGCGGGCGTGCGGGTCAAGGCCGGAAGCAGGTTCATCCAGGATCAGTAGATCAGGCTCGTGAACCAGCGTGCGGGCGAGGCAGAGGCGCTGCTTCATGCCGCGAGATAGTTCTTCTACGAAGCTCTCCTTCTTCGCGCCCAGGTCCACCAGAGCAAGCAGATCGTCAACCATCCCTTTGCGACGCGAAGCAGGCACGTTGTAGGCAGCGCCAAAAAAGTCGAGGTATTCCCATACCTTCATGTTGTCGTATACGCCAAAGAAGTCGGGCATGTAACCGATGCGGCGGCGAACGTCGTAGGGCGCTTGTGTCACTGGATAGCCTGAGACCCAGGCCTCGCCCTCTGTCGGCTCCAGCAGGGTGGAGAGTATGCGCATCGCGGTGGTTTTGCCCGCCCCGTTTGGGCCTATGAAGCCGTGAATGGCCCCACGCTCGATGTTGATATTGAAGTCATGCAGGGCAACAAAGTTGCCGTACTTCTTGCCCAGGTGCCTGGTTTCAACTATGTGTTGTGCTGTAGACATAATTGTTGCTTTCAGGGAGCGTCGTTCAGGGCGAGGTCAAAGGTTGAAAACGAAATGGTAGGTGTGCCCGATTTCGCAAGCAAGCGAATCGTAATGTCGCCCGCCTGATCAGTGTAATCAGCAGGCGCGGGGAGTTCGAGAGAATCAGACTGTGATGAGCCAGATGAGTTGATGCCCGCGAGCCTATACCACTTGCCGAGGCGGGCATTATATGCCAGCCAATCAATGTCACTCTGTGCCGGGCCGCTCACCGCGTAGTTAAGAGTAAAGTTGTCGGGCACGGTACCTGCGGGCAAGTTAACCACGATATCAGAGTAGGGGCTGAGGTTCAATATAGCGGGCACGCTTGAGCTCCAGCCGTTCTCGTTGCCTGGCGAGTATACAGTATAAGGCACCGATCCGGCCCTTAGGCGCGGCTTCGAGCCGCTGCCGTTAGCGGCAGAGACTGTGAAGCGGCTTGTCCACAGATTAGTCTTTTCGTAGCGTGGGCTTTGCCCGGCTACTGTCAGGGAGGAGGGAGCTTGCGGCCCCCAGGCGACAGCAAGCACATCCATGCTGGTAGGGTTGTCCGCCGACACCAGGGGCTGCAAGCCTGCGTTCAGAAGCTCAACTTTGCGGTTGTAATCGCGCTGCTCAGGGGAGATGCCCGAACCCGCATATGGAACAGCCTGCCCCTGTGACTGAGCAACCACTCCGGGGGGCGGAGGGAGCAATGCGGCTGGAGAGTTATTATCGAACGGGAGGGGCGACACCTCCAGCTTTACGGGCGCATCAGCGCCCGGCCCCATGTAGCCTATGCGCTGCACCGCGCCGCCCCTGATAAGCGCCACGTCCTGCAAGCCCTCGCTGCCGCCATTATGCAGTGTACCCTCTATTACATTGTCGCCCAGACGCAAGGTGGCATCAAGAGGCGACTGGGCAGGCACGCTCCCTTCGGCTATGAATGCCTTGAGGCTCCAGGTGTCAACGATAACATTCTTTATCGTAGTAGGATTGCCTCCTATCACCTGGGCCGAGCTGCGCACGCCGGCCGTGTAGCCATAGGGACTGATCTCAGTGACTACACTATCGCTCGCTGCTTGCAAGCTGTAAGTGCGTCGTAGCGGTGAAAAGAGGCCGAGGAACTGCGTGGCGTCAGCTTGCTGCAAACCCGGCTCGGTGTGGACAACATTCGCCTGTATCGCCACCAGATCGCCGCCTTTGGAGCCATAGGCGATTGCATACGCGCCAACAGCAAAAAGCGCTATCAGAGCGGGAATAGTAATCCATGCAAGCTCTGCTCTGCGCATACGGCGCAAAATGATGAAGTTGGCCGGCCCGATTACGACTATGTAAACCAACAGGAAAAGGCCGACAAGCGCAGGCGCGGGTAAATCGAGACCCGGCAAGTCAAAGAGGGTGCCTCCTTGTGAGGCGAAAACCACGCCACCCCCTGAATAGTTATTGTAGTAGTTGCCAGCGCGTATACTTGCCCCATAACTTGAAGCTACAGGCCGGCCAGCAAGCAGCCTCTTGAGCAGGGGCACAGTTCCATCCCAGCCCTTGAGCGGCGCAAGCCCCGGCGAGAGGGCCATGTAGACTACCTGACCTTTGCCGAGGTTCCGCACCGCGACCAGAGGCACGCCGCCCTGCGAGGCGATAAGGTGAACATCAGCATTCAGCAAAGTAGCATCGCTGACGAGGGTAGACCCGGTGGGGGTGATAGGCGTCTGCACAAGGTCGGATAGCGCCTGCAAAGTGGACAGGCTGCGCGTGCCCTTCACCGTCACAGGCGCAAGATCGGCCAGCCCTGCGAGGGCATCCGCACCACCGGGGCGAGCAACCAGAATCAGCGCGCCACCCCGCGCCACCCACCCGGCGAGCGCCTGCTTCTGATCGGGCTGGAGAGCGCCGGTGTCGGCATCATCAATGACCAGCGCGCCCAGATCATCAAGCGCGGCAGAGAGGGCAGGTATATCCCCTGTGCTCATATGTACCACTGTTGACTGTGCAAAGCCGCCGGCTGAGGAGCCTCCGGGAGACGCAGCCGGCGTGGGCGTCGGCGGGTAGATTCCGCCATAGCCAGGCGACTGTAGCGGTGCAAAAGAATGCCCTATAGTCTCGCCTTGCAGGACGTTGAGAAGCGCGCTATCTGAGGAGATTACGCCTACAAGGGTGTTACGAGGCTGCTCAAAACCCTGTACTTTCACCGAAGCAGTGCCTATAGTTGTGCCGCCTTGCGACAGGCTAATGTCGAGGGTGTTGGCGAATTGCGCGGAGTAGGCGTAGAGAGTAACCTCCTTGCGAGATGGGCTTGGAAGGTCTACTTCGCGAGCATAGGAGCCTGCTTTGCCACTCGGGTCCGGGCCCGAAGATGCCACCTCAACGCGCACACGTAACGAAGCGCCACCCGCCGGGTTAGATAAGGTGACATAGAGGGGGAACCAATCGCCGATGAGATAAGAACCGTTATCACCATAACCCGCCCGCGCGGTAATCTGCACACCCGATTGTTGGAGAGGCGCGCCACCGGCAGAGGCATAAAAACCAGGCAGCATAATGAGGGCGAGCAGCGGCCTTGTGAAGCGTGAAGCGTGTGGCGTGTGGCGTGAGGGATTACGAAAAGCAAAGGCAAAGGCGCTGTTGCTCCACCTTCTCCATCTTGCAAATAGCCTATCAACAATTACTTTGTGCATAAAGCCATTCCAATCCGCCACCGTCACCTCACGGCGACTCTCGTTTCACGGCTCCCGCTTTACCTCATCGTACGCCTTCAACCACGCCTCTATCTCGCGGTCTGCGCCTGCGTTATCTCTGAGGCGGTAGTCGTCTACACGCCGCATGATTTCGCTTTGCACCTCTCTGGGGCAAGGTATTCTACTGAAGATGAACTCGGTGGCCTCACCCGGTGTTTTAAGCACTACATTGCCGAAGTTGAAGAGATTCGCCAATGGGCCGGGCACAACATAAGTCACGTCTGTGATGCGGGTGATAAGTGTCTCCTTAGACTGCTCGCGCAGGCCGAAAGGCAGTCGCTCTATGTCGTAGACGCGCTCATGGTCGAGCATATAGGTGTCGTTACGCCAGTCTTCCCAGTTCCATAGCGCCCAGACCAGGCAGAGGGGCGTCAGAAGCAGCACAATCCAGACAGCTATCCCCGTCAGAGGGTTCGCTGCCTCCGGCGAAGAGATAGTTGCTAGCACAAGGAGCGCGACAATCGCCAGTAGATAGACCAGTACAGGCCACAGGAGGCCACGTACCAGGAAAATCCAGTGTTTGTGCCAGGTAACGGTGCCCTGTCCCCTTTGCGCTGAGAATGGGAAGAGACGATTGAAGCTTCCATAGCCTGAAACGTAGGTGCTTGCACCGGGTTGCGCGCCGGTGGCAGCGACATGTATCCGGCCTTCGCCGCCTGGCGTGAGCGCAGCAACACCGCCTTGCAAGATGCCGCGTAAAGCCACTTTGCGGCGATCTTCGGGTGGGGGCATGTGTGCTTTGAGGGCTTGCTGTTGTGCGAATATGGCTTCCCGCATCACACGTGGGTGGGGCAGGTTATTATACTCAAGCATGCCTATGCCTGCCGTGTCCACCTTGAGGTTGCCGAAGTCAAGGCCGATGCCAATCGAGTTGGGGTAATCGGCGGTAACGTTCTGAACCTTCTGGAGCGGGGCTTCGCGCCGCGACTCGTGCAGGAACAGCTTCTTCTCCATGATAATGAGCCGCCTGGTGGTGAGGGCAATCCAATCATCGCTCCAGTCAAGCAATATATAAGCCCCAATCAGCAAAGTGAGCGCCGCAAAGCCGAAATAGAAGAGCCACAGCACTACAGGAAGCCATGCTGGCACACCGCCACCAGGCGCGTAAGGATCAGGGTTCAAGCCCCCGATGAAAGGGATAGCAAAAGGGATAGTTGCCACCCACAGGGCAAGTACAAGTATGGGCCAGACCAGCCCGCGCAGCAAAATCAGCCAGTGCTGGCGCTGCAATATAACCACAACTTCACCCTCTCGAAGATCAGGTATAAAGCGGCTGAGCGCCGGGTTGCGCCGGGGCAAGCGAGGGCGGGCACCGTTAGCAAGCCGAGCAACAGAGCCCCCCGGTAGTGGTACTCCCCCAGGCTGTGACCTGCGCTCACGCATAAAAGCTATCCTCCGCATCACGATGCAAACCACTCGCAGAAGGTTCGGCAAGGCCATCTTACACCACCCTACAGAGGGTCGTCAACAGAAAGCGAGAGTGAGCATGGCGGACGCAACTGAATCTCTGGCGGCCCAGCCACATTGTTAACGGTGATTGGGGCGATTACAATCGTGTGGTGAACTCATAAGGGGTAATCCCGCTGATTTCGTATAATATGAGTATGGACGTAGACTCTGTCAGGATAGCTTGCCCGGCGTGTGGATCGCGGCTTACGATCATGCCACGTGTGCAGTATGTGGCCTGCCGGCATTGCGGGAGCGAGTACCTTGTGCAGAGGCAGGGCAACACCCTGGGCCTGGAGCCTTTCGCGGAAGAGCAGCACGAGATAAGCAAGCAAATCTCGGCTGTGGAGAAGACCCAGGGCGAGGGGTGCAGCAACGTCTTCTTCTGGGCCTTTCTGATAATAGGCATCTTCTTCTGCGGTATCGGCTTTCTCAGCCGCACCTTTTTCCAGAATAACAACATCCCTCTTGTAGTTGGCTGGGCTATCTCGTTGCTTTCGCTGACAATAGCCTCAGGCGTGCTACTGCGCTTTCTCAACACGCAGCGAGCGGAGCGCCTCAAGCTGGAAGCGAAGCAAGCCAGGCTGCACGCCGAGGATAGCGAAGAGAGCTAGATGAGGCAAAACAAGCCCCTTCGCCCTTCTTTTAGCGGCAAAGGAGCAAGCGAGCCGCAGGCTAACCCATCGCCGCCGCCAGATCCCTTATGAGGTCGTTGCTGTCCTCGATGCCAACACTGAGGCGTATCAGATTGTCGGGCACCTGCAAAGGAGAGTTCGCTACGCTGGCGTGGGTCATCACACCTGGGTGCTCTATCAGCGATTCCACACCACCAAGGCTCTCCGCGAGAGCGAATAGCCTGGTGCCTTGCACGATTCTCTCGGCCTCCGGCATGCCCCCTTTCACGTCAAAAGAGATCATCCCGCCGAAGCAGCGCATCTGTCTCCCCGCAAGCTCATGCTGCGGGTGCGATGCAAGGCCAGGGTAGCGCACCTTCTCAACGATCGGGTGCTGCTCAAGGAAGCGCGCTATCTTGAGAGCGTTCGACTCGTGAGCGCGCATCCTGACGCCAAGGGTCTTTACCCCACGCAACACCAGAAAGCAGTCCATAGGTCCAGGCACAGCTCCCACAGCGTTTTGCAAAAACTTCAGCTTCTCGTAAATAGCATCGTCCGAGGTCAGCACGATGCCGCCTACCGCGTCGCTATGCCCACCCAGGTACTTGGTCGTGCTATGCACCACAATATCAGCCCCCAGGGTGAGGGGCTGCTGGCCGTATGGCGAGGCAAAAGTGTTATCCACGATCACCCGCGCCCCCGCTTCTTTCGCGATAGCCGAGACAGCCGCTATGTCAACTAGCTTCATCAGCGGGTTGGAGGGGGTCTCCACCCAAACAGCTTTGGTGTTGCTCTTAATCTCTTTGCGAACCGAATTGGGGTCGGTCATATCTATGTAAGAGAACTTCATGCCGTAGTCGGCAAGCACCCGCTCGAAGAGGCGATACGTGCCGCCATACACGTCGTTTGAGACGATGATGTGGTCGCCAGGAGAGAAGAGATACATGAGCGTGGTCTCAGCGCCCATACCCGAAGCGAATGCAAGGCCGTACTTCGCCTCTTCGAGCGAAGCCACACACTCTTCAAGGGCAGTGCGGGTAGGATTGCCGGTACGCGAATACTCGTATCCTTTGTGGCGACCCAGGGCTTGCTGCACATAAGTAGAGGTCTGGTACACTGGTGTTATAACCGAGCCTGTTGTGGGGTCAGGCTCTTGTCCGGCGTGTATAGCGCGGGTCTCGAAGCCATAGCGAGCTTCGGCAGGCTCGCTCTTTTGCGAGGCACTATCTGTCATCATCGACTCCTCATTTGTGTAGGTAAGCAAGTTGTGAACGGCCAAGAGCGATAGGAAAGTAAAGTAAGGAAAGAAGCGGCTAATAGTGTAGGGGATCAGAATGCTGCATCTATAATCCCTTACGCAGCAGGCGGTGCGATTTACTTACCGGATGAAGCCACCTACATACCACAGATGGTAGACCAGAGCGTTGCGGTACTTTATTGTCTCTTCGCCGAAGAACTCAGCGAGGTGGCCCAGGGGGTGGTTAATATACTCAAAGCCGTAATACTCGTAGTTGAGGGGGCCGCGAAACGGCAGTTCCTCAGTTACCTGGGCAAGAGCGGCACGCAATACTGCGTAGATCCATTGGGCTTGCAAGTCCCACATGTAATGGGTAACCAGACCGCCATTGTAGCCCATGCCCCACACGGGCTTGTTATCGAAATGTACCGTCTCTTGCCCGGAGAAGCGCTCAATCCCAAAGTAGGTGTTCCGGTAGCTGTAGAGGCCGCGAGAGTACTCAAGCTGGATCACACCAGGCATAAAACTCTGCATCGCCGCCACACCAGGAGCGGGTTGAGCGTTGCGTTTCGCCTCTACCAGGAAGGAGCTGAAAGCCACCGTGTCCAGAGGCATAGTATGCATATCATCTGCCGGTATGTTGTTGATCGCTGCCAATAATTTTACTCCCTGAATCAGAGCCTGGAAAGTGAAATCTCATCCCTGACACACCTTACCCCGGTGCCCTATGTTACATTATACACTCACCTTATGCAACAGACGACCTGGGCACCCTGGGCACATATTGTTTCCAATTGAGGGGCGTCACCCAGCAAACTGCCAGCAGTGTGGCCGACTGAACCACCACCAGGTATTCCTTATCCACTACACTTTGCACCGGCAGTATCAGCCAGGGAAGGAGCGCAAGCCATGCATAGATAGCTAACCTCAGTTTTTTGCTGTTCAATCCCTCAGCCGTCAAAGGGTGACTGTTCGGCAAGCCTGCCGCCGCGAGCAGGACAAGCGCAGGCATCAAGAGCAGCGTATGCTCGTAGCCGAGCATGTAAGGGCTAATAACGCTGTTCATGCATAGGGTGAGAGGTAGACTGAGGGGCACAGGTGAATCGCTACCCTTCAAGTCGCGCCACCAACGCAGAAGCAAAATGGCTACGCCCAGCAGACTCAAGCCAAGCGCGATAATGCTCCAGGGCATTGAGGTGCCGAGCGCTTGATAGCTAAGACCCCAGACGGATGCAGACACCTCCATCTGGCTTGAGGCCTGGCCCCCAACTACAACTCCAAGCCAATCACCGAGCGAAGTTCTATAAAAGAGGACCGGAACCAGGAGAAGTAGAGTGAGCGAAACCACAGCCGAGACCGGTATGACCCATCGCCGGCGACTAATAGCCCAAAGCCCCAGCAACACGACCACCAGGCCAACTGACTGCGGCTTGGTTGCCAGCAGCGCCATTGATATGCCAACCAGCGCGTCCAGTAGCGTCCTGCGCCGCCCACTCAGCTTATCCGAATGAATGAGCCACCCCCAAATCGCAGCGATAAGGCCAAGTTCCATGATCGCAAACTGCCCAAGAAAGAGGGTTTGCACGCTTGCCCTGTAGATAATCGCCAGGAGAATGGTCAACCCAACCGCCCCGATTGCTACAGGGCGCAAGGAGCGAAACAGGGGGTTAGACGTTCGCAGGAGAGCGCCCACACTCCACACCAGAAGGAGCACACTCGACGCCCGCCAGAGCGCCGTGGCGAAAGTAAGAGGCATAGCTGCCAGGGGAGCAAATAAGAGCGCCAGCCACGTCGGGTATATGAAATGAAAGTTACGCCCGCTGTTGAATATTGGAAAGCCCGCGCTATAGCTGCCCAGCGCCGCGTGCGCCTGCGCCAGAGATGGGTTGTAAGGGTTCACCCCGTTGAGTACCAGCCGGGAAGGGAGCCACACATTCTGCGTGAAGTCATTTTGCACACCGGTGGCCGAAGTCCACTGCAAAGAAACAGACAACACTACCAGAAACCCTGCAATCCAAAGCGGGGCACGTAGCGCCGGGCTGAACGAAGCATGGCGCTGCGTGCCACCTTTCGAGGCTACATCGTGACCCTGAACAGCTACTTCTAAACCCAAAGCGCTATCCGACAACATCTACTCCTGTACCGAACGCCCTGAAGCTAAAGTCCTCACAGGCGCACGCTGGGCAAACCCCCTTGCGCCATTAAGCTACTATAAGCCCCTATTAAGTGGCTTGTAAATGCCCCATTTGGCACAGACCGACCCGCCCAAAAGTGGTATAAACGCCTAAAACGTGAGACGTGAAGCATGAGGGATTATGGATGCTCCATCTTTAGCCGCACTCCTTGCACATTACTCATTACTCATCACCTTTTGCGTGTCACGCGTAAGCATTCAGAATAGGGGCTTGAGGGGCCTGGCCAGGCCCCTGTACACTCACCAGGAGTAAAGCCCCCTCTCCCCTTGTGGGAGAGGGGCATGGGGTGAGGGCAGTTGGCGCACAGTTACATCTTGAACTTGGTTCTACCCAGAATCTGAACAGTTACCGTCACGCGTAAGCGTTCAGAGTTGGGGTGTAGGGGCGTCCCTCCCCTCACCCCCCAACCCCCTCTCCCACAAGGGGAGAGGGGGCTTTACTCCTGGCTCTTTCCAAGAAGAAAGCCCCCTCTCCCTTCATGGGAGAGGGGGTTGGGGGGTGAGGGTAGTTGGGGGTAGCGGGCCGCCCGCGCATATGCCCCTTGA
>JADMIH010000035.1 GCA_015478675.1 Chloroflexota bacterium
TCAAGCATAGCGGCCAGCCGATAGGAGCGAGCGAGGCGCTAATTCGCAACCTTGTACGCATAGTGGACTTTCTGCCGGGTTTTTATGGCATCGGAGTAATAACAATGTTCGTAGATAAAGATGCGCGTCGCATGGGCGACTTCGCGGCAAATACTATTGTGATTCGAGAGGGCGAGCAAACAAGCTTGCGTGATGTGCGTATGCCCGCGTCACCGTCGGCTATCTACGGAACTCCACAGGGGGCGGGCTACACTGCACAGTATGCTGCTCCTGGGGGTTCACAGGTGTCAGCCTTGAGCGTGCAACGGCCTGATCCGTTAGCGGGCGTGTCGTTGAGAGAGCTAACGCCCGATGATTATCGCTTGATACGCGAAATGCTGGCGCGTTCCGGCAGAGGGGAGCTGGGGTACGAGCGGGGGCAAGAGCTGGCGTACAGGCTGGCCTATGGAGTGGCGGCATGCCTGGGGCATGACTTCCGCGAGTGGCAGCAGCGTGGCTGGGAGCCTCTTGTCTTCCTGCAAAGTGTGCTGGAAGCGAGAGATGCACGGGACGTATAAGATAGTCAGCTTCGCGGCAGCCTGCCTGCTGTTGGTATCAGTCTAACCGCAATTAGCGTGACGGCTGGCAGGTAGGGAAGAAGGATGCCGCCACGATTTTGGCTGATTGCCCTCGAGTTACCTGATTTTGCACTCTGAAGTAAGGGAGATTCCGAGGGCCGACGCACTCTTCGCCTGGCCCTCCACAGGGATAACCTGATAGCACACCTCGCCGCGCCAGGCGCTCTATCCACACGTAAAAAACTGATTGCGGCGGAACGTCCTGGAAGTCCTGCCCGCTGACTTCATCGGCATACCCGGCGGCGTTAGAGACAATCTTTGATACCTGGCCGCGTGTAGCTGATGCGTATGGCCGGAAATAAGGCCTGCTTTGCGCGTCGCACCCTTCGCCGGGGCCACCGCACGTGTAGCCCCCCATGATGTTGCGGGCAGTAAGAGCCTCTATATAGGGGTAAAAGGTCGAGCCGGGCGGCACATCCGCAAAGTGCTGCACGTCGCTCACCTGCATGTAGTTGCCCGCTCCTGCCACCATCTTGGCTATCTGTCCCCTTGTTACAGGGTTGCCTGGGCGGAAGGTGTTATCTGCATACCCACTCACTATTCCGCGACAGACAAGGCAAGTAATGTAGGTGTAAAAAGTAGAGCCTGAAGGGGCATCCTGGAAGCTGGTCTGGCAAATGGTGGGCGTTGTTGTCGGGGTAGATGTGCCCGTTGGTGTGGCTGTCGGTGTGGTCGAAGCAGCGAGTGATGGGGTGCCTGTCACAGTGTATGTCGCACTCTCGGTAGGCATGCTTGTGACGGTGTTAGTGGGCGTAGGAGTCTCGGTAAGCGTAGAGGCAGTTGTAGCTGTGGCTGTAGATGTAGCTGTAGATGTGGGTGTGGCTGTGAAGATAGTTGTAGCTGTAGAGGAAGGAGAAAGGGTAGGGGTGCCGGTGAGTGTTTCGGTAGAAGCAGGCGTGACGGTGTAGGTTGGTGTAGAGGTAGATGTCGCGGTGAGTAACGGTGTGCTGGAAGGCGTTGAAGTGTAAGTGGCGCTTTCGGTAGGCGTGCTTGTGCTGGTAGATGTAGATATAGAAGTAGGTATAGAGGTAGATGTGCCGGTGTAAGTAGCTGTGGGTGTATGCGTGGGTGTACTTGTAAAGGAGGGAGTGCCGGTGACGGTGTAAGTGGCGCTTTCGGTAGGCGTGCTTGTGTTAGTGCTGGTGGGCGTGCGGGTATCTGTAGGGGCAGTAGTGTTAGTGGCGGTGGACGCGGGTGTGCTCGTGTTAGTGGGCACCCTGGTGGAGGTGTCGGTGGGCACAAACGTGGGTGTGTTAGTGGGCGAAGAGGTAAATGTAGGTACGAGAGTAGAGGCAGAGGTGGCAGTGCCCGTTGAAGCAGGGGTACGGGTGTTTGTCGGGGTGGGCGGGGTGCCCGTAGCTGTGGGGGCTTGGGATTTGGGTGTACGGGTGGGGCGCGGACCTACATCATAAAAGCCCTGGGAGCCGCACCCTCGTGGTGTGCCGTCCCAGTATCCGGCGTAGTAGTCGAGTATATTAGCTGTGAACTGCTCGATGCGATGGTCTGCATCGTTTGAGACAGCATAAGGCTCGAAGACCTGGTTCGCATAGGAGTGGTCAATCAAACCCCAGGACCAGTGGATGGAGCCTGCGGCAAAGACCTTAGCACCACTCGGGGCGATGTACATAGTGGAGTTCTGAGGATAGGGCAGCCCATCGCTGCCGATGACCGTACCCGACGATATAATATTCAGGCCAGGAGGTGTATACCCGTTGTCGTGCACAGCATCCCATTCTTCGCCAACTATGTTGTTGACCACATCGCCCGGTTGCAATCCGGTGCAGTCAAAGTACCAGCTTTGCAGAGATGACGAAGGCACCCAAGGGGCGTTATAGAGCGCGTCGTCATACCAGGACTCGTAGCCGACACCGAGCATGATGTTCTCAGGTCTGTTTAGAAGGGGGTCATCGAACGACACAGTCACGTCGGGTGGTGTATGGATAGGGTCCAGATCAGCGTCTTTGTAGCAAATTATGATGCGGTCAGCCCCCACCGGAGAGTCTGCCATGCGTATGTTCCAGTACGATTCGTTGCCCGAGAGAAAAGCTACGTTCACCCCGGCGTTCATGGCATTTTCCACGCTATCGCGCTCAGCCCAGCTCCAATACTCATCGTGCCCTATATCCACATAAACAGGGTGCCCCAACAAAATAGAAGGGTTCAGGATGCGGTCTACATCGCTTATATAAGTAACATCGTAACCGGAGGCCTCAAGCCAGCGCACCATCTCCATATCGTGTACAAATAGGCCGCCGGTGCCCGCGCCGGTTTTGTAAGGGCGATCAAAAGAGACCTGGTAAGCCCGTGTGCGCCCATTGTTACCGGAATAGGGCACCCCTTCGCAGTCCCGATTTCCATTGCGTGGGAGCGATACGTAAAGAGACTCACACCCGAAGGTGTTATATGCTTCGTTGGTTTTAGTAGGTTCTGAAACTATAAAGTCGGCATTGTAGGCGTCGTTACGGACGGTGAAGTAGACGAAGGTGCGATAGCCGTTGTTAGAGTCTATACGCAGCAAATATATACCAGAGATCCATGCGGGGTCCGTGTTTATGTCAAATGTGGCGGCCCAGGGGCATCTTACAAGGCCCGTTAGCGCATCTCGCGTGCACGAAGGCTGAGGCGATGTCGGGATGGCGGAGTAGGTGGCGTAGAGGCGTGCGCCGTGGTTCTGGTAATAACCGAGTCGGTAGAGACGGGCAGAGATAGAAGAGCCCGTAGAGTTGACGTATATGGAGATCGCGCTTCCCGCGTTGACGCTCACTGCTCCCGGGTACGCAGCCAGGGAGGTAATGCTGTAGTTGCCAATACTGGCCCACTCATCTGTGCCGGGCAACGAGTTTTCCGCGGCAATGCGCGAGGAGCTGGGCGTGCGCACGGCCCCCTGGCGTGTTGGGTTGGTCGCCCCGCGTGCCCCACTCGGCTGCATGTATAGAACCGCAAGTGCAGCAATTACAGCGAGGATTAGGAGTAAAATACCCGCTCTAAAGTGTTTTGACATTGGTTGCTCTGCCGGTTATTGTGGTCAGCTTAGATAATATTACATGAAATACCCTCTGTAGTCTACCTCAGTTTCATATGTAGGGGTTCAGAGTAAGCCGTGACCCTGTGGGCCACCATTACGAATGAAAATACGAGTGATTTAGCACCGCCCCTACTACTACCCTTCGCATTTCTAGAGGAGTTAGGGTGGAGCAATCTTCTTAGGGTAACTGTGCGCCCTCACCCGCCCGCACAGTTACCCTAAGAAGATTGCTCCACCCTAAACCTGAACACTTACTGCACACTAACTCCTTGACGCATAGAGAGGCGTTGGTTATGATGAGAGACTACGAGGGAGTGGATAGGTCCCGGTGGGCTTCACAGTCTTCAAAACTGCTGTGCGTTACGCAGAGTGGCGCAGGTGGGTTCGACTCCCATGCACTCCCGCCCTTTCCGTGTGCCTCATCCTGTTAACTGTTCGGAGCGCGTAGGCCTTTCACGGCGGCCCACAAAGTGGGCAGACGAAGATGAGGAAGCAGATAGTAGATGCGCTCTAGATGAGACATGGCCGAAAAGTACGGGGTCTAATGCGGTTAAATACGTATTGACCCACGCCCTGCCTGCTGCTACACTTGAGACACTAAGCAGTTTATACAACTATCGCAGCCGTGTCCGTCCTGCTAACCCCTTTTGTTTACGCCAACGCGAGAAAGAACCCCTATGTACTATCACCGGAGAAGATCTGTGCGCCTGCGGGTAGTAGTGAGCGCAGCGCTTCTTTTGACAATCGCAACTATGTGGAGCTTTTATCAGGCTCCTCAAGCTGGGGCCAAAGAAAGCCCTAAGCAAAGGGCAAGTGGCACGAGCGGCACGAGCGGCACAACAGCGGATAGCCCCACCGTCGCTTGTACTATCAACTTTGGCGATGTGCAAAGCGCCGACTATTTTTACAACGCGGTGCGCTTCCTGTATTGCACCGGAGCTATAGGCGGCTACCCAGATGGCACCTTCCACCCCAATAGCAACGCCACACGAGGCCAACTGTCCAAGATTGTGGTAAATGCCGAAGGCTGGCCGTTGGTGAATCCCGCCACGCCTAGCTTCTCGGATGTAGCTGTAGACAGTGGCTTCTACGAATATGTAGAGACCGCTTACCAGCACAGGGTAATCTCCGGCTACAGCGACGGAACCTTCCGCCCCAATACTAACATCACCAGAGGACAGCTTGCGAAGATAGTGGTGCTTGCGCAGGGCTGGCCTGTGCTGAACCCCACTGTGCCATCCTTCTCTGATGTGCCTGGCAATAGCCCGTTTTATGGATATGTGGAGACCGCCGCAGCAAAGGGCGCTGTGGCCGGGTACGCTGATGGCGCGTTCCGCCCAGGCAACCTGGCTACACGAGGGCAAATCTCCAAAATTGTTTACTTCGCTGCCACTGCGCTAACTGTTGTTGAGCAAGAGACTGTTGATCTGATCAACAGCCGCAGGGCGAGTATGGGCCTTGGGGTTTTACGAGTAGACCCGGGGCTATCGAGCGCGGCGCGGCGGCACTCAAGTGATATAGGCCCACTGGGACTTTGCCAGCATAATGGCACCGATGGCACTTCACCCTGGGATCGCATAGATGCCACAGGTTACTCAGGCTTCGCAATGGGTGAGGTCATTGGCTGCGGGTATGCGACTGCACAGGACGTAGTAAATGGGTGGTGGAGCAGCCCGGCACACTACGCCATCCTGACCGATGCTAACGCCAACGACATCGGCTGCGGTTGGTGGATGGGAGAGAATGGCTATGGATGGCAGACCTGCAACACAGGCGTCTCTGCCAGGTAAGCGGAGAGTCATCGCCGGTAGCCCTTCCCTAGAGGGGAACTATATAAGACCAAACCAAAACAACAGCCTTCGGCTGTTGTTTTGGTTTGGTCGGAAGAAAGGCTGTTCCAATAAAAGGCGAGCCTTTACATAGCACAACGCTGAGTGTCACAAACCCCTGTGGATAGAAGCTTGCCTTTAGCTTCCCAGCGAGAAAAAGTATGCTCCTCAGGGCTGATGTACGTTCAGGTGTCATGGTGTATATAATAGCTTATCTTACGCATGCTGAGGAGGGAAACAATTGCCTACTATTACTACACAGCGGACGGAGCCGTACCGCTTCCTGCCAGAGGGCTTCAATGCTTCGGATAAGGGAGAAGTGGCTAAACTGTATGATGAGCTGGATAATCAGGAGGTTAGCACAAGGGAAGACCTGGTGAGTTTCATCCACAACTGGGAGGAGTTGAACGCCGTAATCACTGAGCGTTACAACTGTGCATATATTGATATGACCGCCGAGACCGAGAACCAGGATTATGCTGACAAGTATGTCCAGATTCTCGAGGATATTCTGCCGATAGCCGAGAAGCGAAACTTCAAGCTCAAAGAGAAGGTGCTTGCATCGCCCGTGGTGGATAAATTGGGTGAGGATTACGATGTCTTTCTGCGCAACATCCGCTCTGAGGTAGCCCTGTTTCGCAGCGAGAATGTGCCTCTTTTCACCGAAGACCAGAAGATGGGCCAGGAATATGGGAAGATCAGCGGGGCGCAAAAGGCTGAGATACAGGGCACCACGTACACTATGCCGCAGATAGCCAAGTTCCTGGAGGAGACAGACCGCCCGACGCGGGAAGAGGCATGGCGCGCCCGCGCTGAGGCAAAGCTGGCAGATGCAGTAGTTCTGGACGCTCTGTATGACCGGATGTATGAGGTAAGGCAACAGATCGCGCACAACGCAGGCTTCGACAACTACCGCGACTACAAGTTCGAGGAGTTGAGGCGCTTCGACTACACGCCCGAAGACTGCATGGCTTTCCATGATGCCATTGAGACGCATGTTGTGCCCGTTGTGATCAAAGAGCAAGAGCGTAGAAAGCGATTGATGGGCCTGGAGACGCTGCGCCCCTGGGACTTGCAAGTTGACCCGCAGGGCTACCCACCGCTACGCCCGTTCGAGGGCGCCGCCCGGCTGAAAGAGGGGGCCGAGCGGGTAGTGCGTAAGGTAGACAAAGAGCTTGCGGGCTACTTCCGCACGATGATTGACCAGGGCTTGCTTGACCTGGACAATCGTCCAGGCAAGGCGCAGGGCGGATACCAAATCAATCTACCTGATAGCCGGGTGCCTTTCATATTTATGAATGCTGTAGGAACCAAGCGAGATGTGGATACGATGCTGCACGAGGGCGGGCATGCTTTCCACTATTTTCTTTCGCAGAAGCTACCGTTATACAGCTACCACGAAACAGGCTCGGAGATGGCAGAGGTTGCCTCTATGAGCATGGAGCTCCTTGCCCGGCCTTATCTTGGAGAGTTCTACAAAAAAGATGAGCTGGAGCGCTTGCTCGATGACCAGATAAGGAGCATTCTGGATTTCTTTCCATTTATGGCTATGATAGACAGCTTCCAGCAGTGGGTATACACAGCCGAAGAGGGTGGCGCTGAAGCGCGACGTGCGAAGTGGGCAGAACTTGAGGCAAGGTTCAGGCCGGGGATTGATTGGTCTGGGCTGGAGCAATACCGAGATGTAGGCTGGCAGTATCTGCACGTTTTCGAGGTGCCGCTCTATTATGTTGAGTATGGCATCGCGCAACTGGCGGCGCTGCGTATATGGCTCAATTCGCTGAAGGATGAAAAGAAGGCCGTAGGCGACTACAAGAAGGGCCTCGCACTGGGCGGCTCGCGACCGCTGCCGGAGCTGTACAAGGCCGTTGGGGCCGATTTTGCTTTCAACGACAAGGTGGTGGGTAAGATCGTACAGGGTGCGCTAGCGCAGATAGGGAAGAGGGAGTGAGACCTCACCAGGGTGAGATCTCGCAAAAAGCTCAGATACCTCTTACGTTTGTGTGACTATGCAGGTAGGCTTTTGCAAAGGCTCACCTTCTGTGAGATCCATGCCGGAAGAGCGCTATACCCGGATTAAGAATAAAGAGCAGCTACCTTCCAGCTCGGCAGCTGCTCTTTATTCTTAATCCGTAACTGTTCACAGTTGGGGTGCAGGGGGGTAGCCCCTGATGGGGTTACAGGGGTGTTCCATGATTAAAGCCCCTCTCCCCTTGTGGGAGAGGGGGCATGGGGTGAGGGTGCACTCGCACAGTTACCCTTGAAGTTGGTTCTACCTTGAATCCGAACGCTTACCTCAAGCCGTGTATTTGCAATTCTGGAGGTGAGGCGGGTTGGGTCCAGAGATTTAGCAAAAGGGGGAGGCGCTATATATGGCGTGGGCGCAGTTGATGAGTGGCTGACAAAATCAACATATAGGAGAGGCGTTTTTCGTCCATTTGTTCTAGGGGATGATGCTAATATCAGGTGGGTGTAAGTAAGCAAAAGCGTTATGGAAGTTTTGCACATTTGGGGGTTTAAAAGCTTGACTGCGAGGCGGGCATAGATTATCCTAACAGCGCTTCGGGAGAGCTCCACTCAACAACTCCCAGCTTCACAGGTGGGTGACACCTTTAGTCACTCTTGTTTTCTTGTCAGGTATATTCTCAGCATAGAACCGTCAAATCTGATATTCGCGGAGGCCTTCCCCTTCTGGGCATTGGGGAAAGCTGTGTATTTTGCGCATTTGGGGTAGACAAGCATAATCAACATATGGTATAGTGTTGCCAACAAGGGCACAAAATGTTGCGAACAGGGGTTGGATGAGCAACTGTACACAGATCAGGGTGGAAATGTGCAGAACTTTATGCACTCGGTATGTGGAAAAGCGGATAGAGAGTGGGGTGTGAAGGGGGAGCTATTGATTAATCTTATGGAAATAGCGGGAGAAAAGAGTTGAAGTTATGGTGTGCGCTCTGCTATCCTCTTTGTAGAGGGGCTGAGGGGTTGAGGAAGCAAGCGACCACGCGGGGAAGTGCAAGGGGGTCGGGGGAAGCTGATTGATCAGAAAGGCGAAAGCAGCGTAGACAACCACAATCGCAGGGAGGGGAGGCCTCATGAACGCCAAGCAAGTCTGGCAGGCCGCACTGGGTGAACTACAGTTAAAGGTGCCGGGTCCGAGTTTCCAAACGTGGCTCAAGAACACCTCGGTGGCGGGGTTTGACGAGGGGTCGGTGGTGATCGCGGTGCCGAGCAACTTCGCGAAGGAGTGGCTGGAGAAGCGTTACAGCAAGCAGATAGGTGAGACGCTGAACAATGTGCTCGGCTATAAGGTGGAGGTGCGCTTCGAGGTGACAAGCCCGGCGCAAGGGGAGGCGAGGCGTGCGCTGCACGCGCTTGAGGGGGTAGCGCCAGGGGACAAGCCGCAGGCGATGCCGATAGCTGTGGGGCAGAATACGCCGACGATGTACGGGAGCAAGGTGCACGTCAATAGCTCGCAAGGTGGGCAGGCGAATAATGGCGGTGCGGCTCCGATGCAGATACATGGAGGGCGCGAGGGGCAAGCGCAGCAGGGGCAGGCTGGGGCGGCGGGGAGTATCTCGAACCTGGTGCGGACGGGGCCTGGGTCGGGCACTGGAGCGGGACAGAGCAGGAGTGGCTTTGCGAGTGTTATGCCACCGATGAAGAGAAGTGGGATGGGCGGGTCGAATGGGTCGCACGGGGTACAGATGGAGATGAGCATGGAAGAGGCTTCCATGCTTAACCCGAAGTATGTATTTGACCGGTTTATTGTGGGCAAGAGCAACCAGCTGGCGCACGCGGCTTGCCGGGCAGTGGCGGAGAACCCGGCAGGGGCGTATAACCCGCTTTTCCTGTATGGTGGGGTGGGGCTTGGGAAGACGCACTTGCTGCACGCCATCGGGCATGACGCGATGAAGAGGATACCGGGGATTAAGGTGCTGTATGTGTCGTCGGAGAAGTTTACGAACGATATGGTGAATGCGATACGGGACAGCCGGAATGAGAACTTTCGGAATGTATACAGGTCGGTGGATATTCTGCTGATTGACGATATTCAGTTTATCGCGGGGAAAGAGGGGACGCAGGAAGAGTTTTTCCATACGTTCAATGCGCTACACGGGGCGAACAAGCAGATTGTGCTGACTTCGGACCGGCCACCGAAGGCGATTTTGACGCTTGAGGAGAGGTTGAGGTCGAGGTTTGAGTGGGGGTTGATCGCGGATATTCAAGCGCCGGACCTGGAGACGCGGATCGCGATTTTGCGGGCGAAGGCTGACACTATGTCTGTGCGTGCGCCTGATGATGTGATTGATTTTATTGCGCGGAAGGTGCAGAGCAATATCAGGGAGCTTGAGGGGGCGCTGAACAGGATTGTGGCTTACGCGCAGTTGAACAATACGGCGCTGAGCGTGGAATTGGCGGCGGCTTCGCTGAATGACCTGGCTGTGAACTCACGGCGGCGGCCTGTAAACCACGAGCGGATTGTGGATACGGTGTCGAGCTTCTTCAATCTGGAGCCGGAGGACTTGAAGACGGGTTCTCGGAGCCGGGAGGTGCTGGTGCCGAGGCAGATAGCGATGTTCTTGATGAGGGAGGAGCTTGAGACGCCTTTCATCCAGATCGCGGGGTATTTTGGGAAGCGGGACCACACGACGGCGATGCACTCGTACGAGAAGATCGAGGGGCTGGTGGAGTCGGACAATCAGATGAGGCAGGATGTGCTGACTATACGGCAGATGTTGTATGGGGAGCATGAGCGGTGAGGAGGTAATTTACAATTACGAGTTGTTGTGGGGAGGAGGCTGGGAGGCTTCCTCCCTTTTGTTCCAGGGGTGGGAGAAGCCCTCACCCCAAACCTCTTCCCTCCCTTACCTGCCCTCACCCCGTGCCTCCTCTCCCTTCATGGGAGAGGGGGTTTACTCTCCGGGTCTGGGCAGTTACCCGCTGATGGCCTTTGCCGAAATTGCCCGTGTGTATTAAGTAGCCGGGGGAGGGCGGTTATATGATTTGGGTGTATAAGTGGATGTTTTTCGTGGATAACGTGCGGAGGGTGTGGATAAAGGATGTGGGGGGAATGGGGGTGATAGATGGGAGGTTAGGGTCGGATGTGCAGGGGATGGTGGAGGCGCGTGGGTATAAAGCAGGTGCTTTGCACATCGTGGGTTGTGGGGTGTGTAGAAGGCAGGGAGTAGGGTGTAGAAGGATTGTAGCTTCTACACAGGCGGTGTGGGGGGATTGAGGGGTTGTCAGGCAGGGGATGAGGGCTTTTACACGGATGCACATACACTACTAAATACTACTTCTTTTAAATCTATTAAGAATAATAATTAAGGTATGATGGAGTGGGGAAAAGGCTGTTATGTGGATAGCTCGGGGTGCAATTACGGGTTGAGAGTTACGAGTTGTGATTTGAGCAGGTTGGGAGAAAGAGGGGATAGCAGATTGTGGGGGTGAGGATATAGTGAAGGCGGTCTTTTTTGATGTAGGGGAGACGCTGGTCAATGAGACGCGGGTATGGGGGACGTGGGCGGACTGGTTGGGGGTAACGCGGCTGAGCTTCTTCGCGGCGCTGGGGGCTGTGATTGAGCGGGGGGAGAAGCATGGGCGGGTTTTTGAGATGATCAAGCCGGGGATTGATCTGGAGAAGGAGAAAAGGGCGCGGCTGGAGGCGGGGCTGACGGATGGTTTTGACGAAGGGGATATTTACCCTGACGTGAAGGGGTGCTTGCGAGCGCTAGCGGAGGCGGGATATAAGATCGGGTTGGCGGGGAACCAGCCTGAGGAGTCGGAGAAGGTGTTGAAGAGGATGGGGCTGCCTGTGGAGGTGGTGGCATCGTCGAGCAGGTGGGGAGTAGCGAAGCCAGCGGCAGAGTTCTTTGAGAGGGTGATCGAGGCGGCGGGTTGCGCGCCGGAGGATATAGCTTACGTTGGAGACAGGCTGGATAATGATGTGCTGCCGGCGAAGAAGGCGGGGATGGTGGGGGTCTTCATCAGGAGAGGACCGTGGGGATATATCCAGGGGCAGTGGGCTGATGTGGGGAAGGCGGATATCAGGATTGAGACGCTTGAGGAGCTGGCCGGCGCTTTGCGGGATTACGAATCAGTAATTGCGAGTTGGGGATTGTGACTTGATGCAAGCGGTATGGACCGCAGAGGCGCAAGGGGCGCGAAGATGCTATGGTGTATAGGGCGCAGGGTGCAGAAGGTGTAAAGGCAGAGGTGGTTTGTCGTCTGTTGTGTAAGGTGATTTCGTAGGTGTTCAGGGTTGGGGTGGAACAAAGTTCAAGGTGTTCAGGGTTGGGGTGGAACAAAGTTCAAGAGGTAATTGTGCGTCACCTGCCCCTCACCTGCCCTCACCCCCATGCCCTTCTCCCATGAAGGGAGAGGGGGCTTTCTGCGTGCTGACTATCAGGAGGTGGAGTTGTTCTACCACAAGGGGAGAGGGGGCTATGCCCTTGCACCTCAAGTCTGAACATTCAGGTGATTTCCCCGGATTATGCACAGGGTGTGGGGGTGCTATAATGGGGCAAGTTCCGCTTACGGCGGTGTGGAGTTGGCTGTAGAGGAGTATCTAATTTGAGCAGGAGAGGGCGGCAGCTATGAAGATATCGTGTTTGCAGGAGAACTTGCATAAAGGGTTGCAGACTGTCAGCAAGGCGGTGGCGAATAAGACTACCTTGCCGGTGTTGAACAATATACTGGTTTCGACCGATGGCGGGCGTTTGAAGTTGACGGCTACGAACCTGGAGGTGGGGATTACTAACTGGATCGGGTGCCAGGTTGAGGAAGAGGGGGCGATCACGGTGCCTGCCAAGTTGCTGACCGACTTTGTGGCGAGTTTGCCGAGCGAGCGGATCAGCATGGAGCTGGACGAGAAGACACGCACGCTGCACCTGAAATGTGCACGATACGAGGCGAATATCAAGGGTATATCGGCTGATGAGTTTCCGATTATTCCTGAGGTGACGGAGGAGCCGGTGGCGCAGGTGCCTGCGCCGCTACTGAAGGAGATGATAACCCAGGTGGCGCTGGCGGCGTCGAGCGATGATAGCAGGCCGGTGCTGTCGGGGGTGTACGTGCAGATAGAGGGGCGAGAGATGGTGATGGCGGCTTGCGACGGCTTCCGGCTGGCGAAGCGCACCACGCAGCTTGGGGCACCTGTGGATAATGCGCTCAAGTTGATTGTGCCATCGAAATCTATGAGCGAGCTTGCGCGTATATTACCTGATGATGAGGGGGAGAATGGGGAGGCTGTGAGCATTGTGCTGACGCAGAACCGCAATCAGGTGCTATTCAGGCATGAAAATCTTGAGGTTACGTCGCGGCTGGTAGAGGGGAACTACGTGGATATACAGCGGGTTATACCCGCGGAGTGGGCTACGCGCACGGTGGTGCCTACGACCGAGCTGGCGAAGGCTGTGAGGATGGCATCAATATTCGCCAAGGATTCGGCGAATATTGTGCGTGTGCAAGTAGAGCCTGGGGCGGATCTGACGCCGGGGGTGATTACCGTATCAGCGAACGCAGCAGAGGTAGGGGACAATATCAGCCAGTTGGATTGCAGTGTGGATGGGGAGGCGGGGCAGATAGCTTTGAACGCGCGGTTCCTGGTTGATGTGCTGGGGGTGATAGGGACTTCGCAGGTGGCTATAGAGACCAAGAGCTACCAGTCACCGGCGGTGCTGAAGCCTGTTGGGGAAGATGAGTATTTGCATGTGATTATGCCTATGTACTTGCCTAACCGGTGATCGGTGGCCGGTAGGCGGTAGTTTGCTGGAGGGAGTGGTAGTGTGCCACTCCTTCTCTTTGTTTCACGTGAAACAGTGGGGAGATAGGAGAGATGTGCGCAGGGGGCAGAGGGGTTGAGGTATGAGGTGGTGAGGTGATAACTCTGCGCCACCTGCCCTTACGCACCCTCACCCCAGCCCCTCTCCCATGAAGGGAGGGGTGGGCTTTGTGCATGGTGAGTGCCATGGCCAAGCCCCCTGACGGGGTCAGAGGGTTGTCCCCAAAGTAAAGCCCCCTCTCCCCTTGTGGGAGAGGGGGTTTGGGGGTGAGGGCGGGTGGCGCACAGATACCTCTTGAACTTTGCTCCACCTCAACTCTGAACACTTACTGGCAGTGGCCCACTTGTTGCATGTAGAATGTTCGGCTATAATATCGGGTAGCGCCGCGCTCAATTTACAAGAGACGGTGAAGCTATTTTAGGAGGAGAACAGATATGCCTCGCTGGCTTACTCGCCTGCTGATTTTCGGCTCGATTGCAATTGCTGCTGTACTTGTGGTGTACAGGTTTTTAAACCAGGACGAAGACTACGACGATTTCGACGACATAGATGGGGGCTTCGAGTTCCAGGAGACGCCTGTTGAGATTGATGTGCCTGCGGAGGAGAGCGCGTATACGAGTGAGGCGCTCTCCGGCGGCGACGCTGCGCCAGCCTCGGCGAGAGAATCCGCCGGTGAAGTTGGCAATGGAGCAGCGGGAGCCAGGTCTGCGCGGAAGAGCCACAGCACTACTACTCTGAACGAATCGCTGACCGGCGGGGTCGCCACTGAAGCAGGCAGCCCCAATGGGCATGCTATAGCTGCCTCGGCTGAGGAAGCTCCACAGCCCACCGAATCTGGGGACGATAGAGGGGTGAGTGAGGCTCCTCACGCTGAGGAAGCGGCTTCGGCCAGACTGACGCTTGTCAACGGGATAGGGGATGCTTATGCGAACCGTCTGGGTGGGATCGGCATCACCACGCTGGGCGAGCTTGCGGCGTGCGATGCGGGGAGCGTGGCGGAGCAGCTGAGCGTGCCGGGTGGACGTGAGACGGTAGAGGACTGGATTTCCAAGGCGCAAGAGCTAATCGCGCTGGCCGCGCGGTCTGACACGCATGATGGCGAACAGCAGTAGGCTGTTTTCTTTATGTCTCCTTTAGTCACGGAGCGTGGCGATGAGGTGCAACACCGAAGGGTGAGAACGCACCTGATGCGTGGGCTACGCCTGGTTATAGAACGGATTCCCCCAACCGCCGGCAACTTCATTGCCGATAGGCTGGGGGATTTGGTGTATAGCTGCGCCAGGCGCTCCAGGCAGGCGGCGATCAGCAACATCAGGCATGTGAGGCGTGGGGCGAGCCGGAGGGTGATCAAGAGAGATGCACGGGGGGTCTTCCGGAATGTAATGCGCGATTATTACGAGCTTTGTCGCGGCCCGGCGCTTACCGATGAGCAGATAGAGAGCATGGTCAGCTTTGATGAGCGGGGGTGGGGGCGGATCGCGGAGTTCCACAGGCAAAAGCGCAGCGTGATACTGGTGAGCGCGCATTTTGGGGCCTTCGATGTGCTCACGCAGGTTTTGAGCAGGCGCGAGCCGCATCTGACAGTGATGGCAGCGCAGGTGAAACCCGCATGGCTTTCGGACTTTGTGATAGATTTGCGTGCAGGGCGCGGCATCGATGTTGTGCTGGTGGATGAGGAGGAAGGAAGCGGTCTGAACATAGGCGCTCTCAAGAGGAGTGTGCAGTTGCTGCGCCGGGGGGAACTGCTGGGCGTGCTGGCTGACCGCAACATGGAGCAACAGGGGCTTCATATACCCTTCTTTGGTTATGACACTGTTGTGGCGGCGGGAGTGGCGAAGATGGCGCTCAGGACGAACTCGGCGGTTGTGCCGGGCTTCTGCCGGCGGATGCCGGGGAAGCGCTACGAGGTGACCTTTGACGAGCCGATTGAGCCGAGAGGGTCAGCGTCGAACGAGAACGACCTGCGCGTGCTCCTCAGTCAGATATTTGCTCGGTTCGAGTACTATATTGGGCGCAATCCGGAGCAGTGGGTGCTACTGCAACCTGTGTGGCCCAAGTGAGGTTGGGCGCTGTGGAGCAGGAAAGGTGACCTGGTAGCTGCTCTCCGGGCGACAAGTGGGGGTTATGGCGAACCTAATTACAGGGGCGCGGGTGGCGCTGCTGCTTATTACAGTGGGGTTCATATATTTGAGCCTGCCGCGCGATGGCGCGCCGGGAGAGCCGCTATGGGCCGTGGTGGCGGCGGCGATGACCTTTGTGGTTTTTCTTGGGGACGCCTTTGATGGAGTGGTAGCGCGGGCACGTGGGGAGACGAACGACTTTGGGGCTGTGGTAGATATAGCGGGCGACAGGATCGTGGAGAATGTTTACTGGGTAGTTTTCGCGCATATTGGGCTAATATCGGTTTGGTTTCCGGTTATCATGCTGGTGCGCTCTTTCACGGTAGACGCGGTGCGGTCGCTGGCGTTGAGCGAGGGAAAGACGGCCTTTGGGGAAAAGACGATGATGGAGTCGAGGTTGGGGGTATGGCTATCGGCGTCGCGCTTCCACAGGGGGCTATATGGGTCGGCCAAGGTGGTTACCTTCATATGGCTGGCGCTGGAGTTGGCATTTGCTGGGGAGGTGGCGCGGAGTGCGGAGTGGGCGCTTGATTATGGCAACGCGCTGGTTATTGTGCAGAATGTAGGGATTGGGCTGGCGGTTTTGACCCTTATTTACTCGCTGGTAAGGGGGGCAGTGGTGGTGTGGGACAGCAGGTCATTCTTTTCCTGAGAGTGGTGGCTGTTGTTGCTGGGTGGTGGGGGGAGGATTGAAGCGTGGAGGTAGGGTAAGGAGTTCGTGTATGGGCAAGGTGGAGGGGGTTATAGCCGGGGGAGAGAAGGGGTTGATTGTGGCGGCGGTCTTTGATGTGGACCGGACGTTGGTGCCTGTTACTACTACTGAGCGGATTTTTATTCGATATTTGGTGCGGAAAGGGGTGCTGGGGCCGCGGGCGATAGTGGCGACAATGGTATTTATGGCGAAGGGTCTGCCGCACTCTTCGCCTATGGAAACGATGCGGAGGGAGCGAGCCTATCTTGCGGGGCAGCCTTATAGGAAGATACGAAGGTTGGCGCGGGCTTGCTTCGCGAGCGATATTAGGCCTCGGATGTCGAGGGCGGGATTGAAGGCTATACAAGAGCATAAGAGGCGAGGGGAGATGGTGGTGTTGCTTTCAGGGTCGCTCGATTTCTTGCTGGAGCCGATGCGTGAGTATGTAGGGGCTGATCATTTGATTGCGGCGCGGATGGAGGTGGCGAATGGCAAGCTGACGGGAAGGATCGTGGGGGATTTCCCGTATGGCAGCTATAAGGCCAGGCTGATCCGGCACTTCGCGCGGGAGCATGGGCTGGATTTCTCGCAATCGTTTGCTTATGCGGACCACCACACCGACCACGAGGTGCTGAGGCTCTTTGGGAACCCTGTGGTGATAAACCCGAGGGCAAAGATGTTGGAAATCGCCCGACGTGAGGGGTGGCGGGTGAAGGAGTTTAAGTAGGGGTTAGGGTCTGGGGATTGGGAATTAGTGGCTGGGGTGGATAAATTACGTGCTACTTACTGTGGGGCAGGGGGGTTTATGGACGGGCCAATTTTGATTGCTCATCGCGGCGGGTCGCTTGAGGCTCCGGAGAACAGCATGGCGGCTTTCAGGCATGCTATTGAGATTGGTATGCGCTTTGTGGAGCTTGACGTGCAGATGTCTCGTGATGGGGTGTTGATGGTTATACATGACGAGAGTGTGAATAGGACAACTGAGGGGAGGGGAGCGGTTGGGGGTCTCACTTACGAGGAGCTGCGGCGGCTCGATGTAGGCTCGAAGTTCGGCGCGCAGTTTATGGGTGAGAAGATACCGACGCTGCGGGAGGTCCTGGAGTTGTGCCTTGATGCGGGTGTGGGAGTGGTGGTGGAGTTGAAGTCGCCGGGGCTGTATGATGGGATGGAAGAGAAGGTGGCGGCTCTTATCGGGGAGATATGGATACGGGGTGGGGCGGACATATGGTGTATTTCGTTTGACCACGATGCGCTAAGGCGGATGCGCGAGCTTGACCCCGCGCTGTTGCTTGGGTATTTGTACGCGCCTTCGGCTGAGAGCTTTGTTCAGCCTGACGATACTGTGCAGGCGTATTGTCCGTTTTATAGAACGGCGCTGGCGCACCCTGAGGAGGTGGAGCAGGCGCACCGCCTTGGGAAGCATGTGCTTGTTTACACTGTGAACGAAGAGGATGAGATGCTGCGGGTGGCGGAGGCGGGAATAGACGGGATGGTGAGCGACCGGCCTACGCTGCTGTTGGAGGTGCTTGGGGAGAGGTAACATGTTAACAATACTTCCCCTCGCCCCATGCCCCTCTCCCCTTGTGGGAGAGAGGGCTTTGTGCATGGTGAGTATCAGGGGACACCCCTGCACCCCTGGTCTGAACAGTTACGGTAGGGAGGGGATTTGTTTTGACTGTGACTAAGTTCCCTCTTTCCTTATGGGAAGGAGGTCAGGGTTGGACCTTGGCCCAGAGGTCGTATTGGGTGCTTTCGGTGATGCGGGCTTTTACTACTGTGCCCTGAGTTAGTTGGGCGTCGCGGGGGGCTTTGAGGAAGACCATGCCGTCTACTTCAGGGGCCTGGCGATAGGTGCGTCCGGCGTAGATGGGGACCTGGCGGCCTTTGCCGTCTTCGAGGGTGCCTATGCCGTCTATGAGAAGATCGAGGGTTTCGCCGACAAGGGAGCGGTTCTTCTGGGAGCTTATTTTTTGCTGGCGGAACATGGCTTCGCGGTAACGCTTCTGCTTTGTTTTTTCGGGTATCTGGTTGGGCATCTCGCCTGCGGGGGTGCCTTTTTCGGGTGAGTAGGTGAAGATGCCTACGTTGTCGAAGCGCACTTCGTCTATGAAGTGGAGGAGGGTGTTGAACTCCTCTTCTGTTTCGCCGGGGAAGCCTACTATAAAAGTTGTGCGGAGGGCGATGTTGGGCATAGCGGCGCGGAGGCTCTCGATGAGGCGCAGGTTGCGGCCTACGTCGTTGGGGCGCTTCATACGCTTGAGGATGTCAGGGTGGGCGTGTTGGAGGGGCATATCAATGTATTTGGCGATCTGAGGGTGGCGGGCCATGGTCTCGATAAGGGTTGGAGTTACCTGTGTAGGGTAGGCGTACATGAGGCGGAGCCAGAGGATATTGGGTGCGCGCTCTGCTATGGCATCGAAGAGTTTGGCGAGGCCATCGCGGATGCCGAGGTCTATGCCGTAGTAGGTGCTATCCTGGGCGATGAGGAGCGCCTCTTTGACGCCCTGGTGGGAAAGCTCGGCTATTTCGTCTGCTATTTCGGCTATGGGGCGGGAGATGTGCTTGCCGCGAATAGCGGGGATGATGCAGAAGGCGCATTTGTGATCGCAGCCTTCGGAGATTTTGACGTAGGCGCTCGGGCCTTTAGCTTTGCGGCGAAAGCGCTTTAGCTGAGCGGTTGGCTGGACGGGAGCCAGGGGCGCCCAGGCGACGCTCGCTGCTGTGGGAGCTTCGATGATGTTGGAAGCTGCTGTCAAAGCCAAAGCTCGCGAAGGGCCGTTTTTGAGGTTCTCTACGAGTTTGACGATCTCAGGCCAGGCGCGGGTGGAGAGGGTGGCGTCTACTCCGGGCACCCAGGTGGGCACTTCTTCGGCGTATCGCTGGCTCATGCAGCCTGCGGCGATGAGTATCTGGCCGTCGCGCTTGTTTTGGGCGAGGGCGCGCAGCTCGCCGACCGATTCGTCAACTGCGGCTTGCAGGAAGGCGCAGGTGTTGACGATAACTATATCCGCGTCGGCGGGGTTGGCTTTTTGCTCGTAGCCGGCGTCTGTAAGGAGGGAACTCATCCCCTCGCTGTCTACGTTGTTTTTTTCGCAACCGAGAGTTACTACGCTGAAGTTGTTTGGCATGGTTGTTGGGGATTAAAGGGTTGAGATCAGTGGTTGAGGGGTTAGCGGTAGTTGGTGAATTGGAGGGCTACGGGTAGCTCTTCTTCTTTGGAGCGAAGGAGCTGGATTACTTTTTGTAGCTCGTCTTTGCTTTTGGCGGTTACTCGAAGAGCGTCGCCCTGTATCTGGGATTGCACCTTGGGGAAGCTGGTTTTTATCTCTTTGTTGAGGCTTTTAGCCAAGTCATCGCTCAGGCCTTTCTGAAGGTCAATGACCTGGCGGTAGCGTCCGCCCGATGCAGGCTCGACTTTGCCGAACTTAAAGACCTTGAGGGAGAGGCCGCGCTTAATAGCTTTGCTCTGGAGGAGGTCTTTGATGGCTGTAAGGTGGTATTCGCTATCGGAGGTGACGGTAATACTTTTATCCTCCAGGGCAATCTCGGTTTTGCTTTCTTTGAGGTCATAGCGTGTGTGGACATCTCGGAGGGTCTGGTCAACGGTGTTGACGAGCTCTTGTCTGTTGAAATCGCTTACTACGTCGAAAGATGATGTATCTGCCACAGGTGACTCCCTCCGCTTCGCGGAATTATGAACTACGAGTTAGTAGTTACGGATTTTGGGGCTGACTGTTACTTCTGAATTACGCGTTCGGCTCCTGAGCGGTTCCATTCTTTTTCTACTATCAGGTTATTGGCGTCGCCCATGAAGCCTTTGTCAGCGCCATTAATATTGACCCTAACGGAGTCTGCGCGGCCGGTGCGTATACGTACGGTGTTGCTGCCGGTCCACTGCCTGTTTGTGCCTTTAGGGAGGGTGCCGCTAAACTGTTGCACACCGTCTACGAGCACTTGCATCCAGGCGTCACGGGTGGTAGTTACTTTTACGAGGACGTTGTTAGCGGGTTTGGTTGTGGAAGTGGGCTGGACTGCCAGGCCGGTGGTGATTGTTTGCTGGGCGGATATTCCGCCTGAGGGGATTGACGCGACGAAGAGAGTGGGAGTGCTGAATGCGCCTGTAGAAGGGCCTCCGAGTGGCACTGTCATGCTGGGAAGGGCTGTAACGGTAGCACGGCGTGGGATGACTGTGGGTATGGGCGGGTGCTGGTCGCGGCCTGCATAGGCGCTGTAGACGAAGTAGAAGGCAATCAGGAGAGGGAGTGCGAGTAAGGAGAGGGCAATGTAAGAGGTGCCGTAGCGCACGCGGGTATCAATCGGTTCAGGGCTGAGAGGTTGTATGTTGATTTTTTCTGCGCCGTCTACGCTTTTGCGCCTGGTGACCGGCTCGCCGCGGGCCACTTTGATCTTCTCACGCGTGGGCTGGCTTTGGCCGTCGAAGAGGTTGAGGGCTTCCTGGGGGTCTATGCCAAGATATGAAGCATAGTTGCGAAGGAAGCCGCGCGCATAAGTAGGGCCGGGAAGGAGGGCAAGGTTGTCATCTTCGAGGGCGGAGATATACTTCTGGCGTATTTTGGTGTCGCGCTCGGCTTCGGGTAGGGAGATGCCTCTCGTCTCGCGAGCGTCGCGCAGTATTTCTCCCAGCGTTGCCAAATTACTTCTCCGTTGTCTCCAGTTAGATTCAGGGCCGGGTGTCAGGTCCTTTCCAGGCTCGACACAGTGGCTGAATAGCAGTTTGTGACTTTACATTATACATGAGTGATTGAGGTGAGGGCAAGCGGGAGGCTCATTGGGGTGCGCGCCAGCTTTTAGGCGACTTTGGGAAATGGAGCTAAATGGCTCGATCAAGTGACTTGCTGCTATCGGTGCTACGCTAGACAGCAGGGCGCGTGAGCGTTATCCTCACAGGGCAATGTGCCTCTCTTGGGTTTCCCATCTCAGTCTGGGGAGTTTGCCTAAACGATGGCGCGCACCCGCTCATTGTAAATGTTCAGAGTAGGGGTGGAGCAATCGTCAAGGAGAAGCTGTGATTGCGGCCCGCCACCCGCGCTCACCTGCCCTCACCCCCAAACCCCCTCTCCCATGAAGGGAGAGGGGGCTTTATCTGGGGAGTATATCTCCCATGAAGGGAGAGGGGCATTATTCCTGCTGAGTATCGGCGGCTATGCCCCTCCACCCCTAATCTGAACATTTACCAGTTTGTCCACAGTTGACAAAATGCTTCTTTTGGTGTAAAATTACCTTGCAAAGTAGAACAAATGAGCGATTTGGCGGCCCCTCCTGGCTTCCTTAAAGCTCGTCTTCTATTGTCGTTGTTGAGTATTAGAGCAGGGATTTGTTGTACCACCTACTACTGAGGATTTTACAAGGAGAAGAGAGATGTCTGATAAGGAAAAAGCCCTAGAAAACGCCATGGCCCAGATAGAGCGCCAGTTCGGCAAAGGCTCTATCATGAAAATGACTGATTTCGGCAACAAAATGCAAGTTGAATCTATACCCACCGGCTCTATAGCCCTTGATATGGCTCTGGGCGGTGGAGGCGTACCTCGTGGCCGCGTCTGCGAAATATATGGCCCAGAGTCCTCCGGTAAAACCACCCTTTGCTATCACATCATGTCAGAAGCTCAGAAGCTGGGTGGCGTTTCGGCCTACATAGATGCCGAGCACGCTTTCGACCCTGAGTATGCCGCCCGCTGCGGCCTCAACCTCGACAATCTTCTCATCTCCCAGCCAGATAACGGCGAGCAGGCTCTTGAAATCGCCGAGACGCTCGTCCGCTCAGGCGCTATTGACGTCATCGTGGTCGACTCGGTGGCTGCTCTGGTGCCTCGCGCTGAGATCGAAGGCGAGATGGGCGACAGCCACGTTGGCCTCATGGCGCGCCTCATGTCACAGGCGCTGCGTAAGCTCGTGGGCGCGGTAAGCAAAAGCAACTGCTGCCTCATCTTCACCAACCAGATTCGCATGAAAATCGGCGTTATGTTCGGCAACCCCGAGACTACCACAGGCGGGCAAGCGCTCAAGTTCTACGCTTCGGTGCGCCTTGACATCCGCCGTGTCGAGTCCATCAAGCAGGGTACTGATGTAGTCGGCAACCGTGTGCGCGTGAAGGTCGCCAAAAACAAGGTGGCGCCCCCATTCCGCATCGCCGAGTTTGACCTCATGTTCAACGAGGGTATCAGCCGGATCGGCTCTATCGTGGACCTCGGCACAGAGCTTAACATCTTGCGCAAGAGCGGCGCCTTCTATTCATACGGCGACCAGCGCCTGGGTCAGGGCCGCGAGAACGTCAAGGAGTTCCTGAAGGGCAACCCTGAGCTAACTGACGAGATTGAGGCTCAGATTCGCGAGGCGATGGCAAACACCACCACGCCCATCACGATAGGTGCTACCGCCTCATCTCGCAACGGCAAAGCGGCCCCAGCGCCCGTTGCTGAGGAAGAAGAAGCTGCCTTCTAAGCTGGTCTTCTACCTCCTTCTCCGATAAGGTATGCAGAACAAACAACGCTATTTGAGTAAGTGTTGTTTGTTCTGCTTTAATACCCACCATGACAGATATAATCACGTCTCTAAAGGCCGACCCTATAAACCCCGACGGCATCCATCTCTTTGTGGATGGCAGGCACGTCATGCAAGTTTCGCTTGATGTAGCTGCTGCTGAGAGGCTAACAGTCGGGCAGCCATGCCCGCCGGATCGGATCGAGCGGCTTCATGCCGCCCAGGAAATTCACTATGTGTATGAGAGCGCACTCAATTTCCTCTCATATCGCCCGCGCTCAGCACGAGAGGTAGAACAACGCCTGCGTAAGAAGGCCCACTCCCCCGAAACGATAAGCGGGGTTATGAACAGTCTGCGGCAGCAGGGGTATGTTGACGACCGCGAGTTTGCCCGCTTCTGGGTGAACAACAGGATGTCCTTCTCGCCAAGAGGCCCACGCCTGCTACGCAGTGAGCTGCGCCAGAAGGGTGTTTCGCAGGAGATAGTAGATGAGATACTGAACCAGCATGCCGAAGCCCAGGAAGAATCGAAGCAGCAGGCCGAGGAAGTCGCCGCCTCCTACGGCCTCACGGGTGACGAGCCCGCGCCCGGCAGCGACCTTGCCACCGCCCTTGCCCTTGCGCAAAAGCGGCTGCGCAGCTACTCCAACCTTGAGCCGCCGGTCATGCGCCGCCGCCTCATTGGTTTCCTTATGCGCCGAGGCTACAACTACGACACTGTAGACGCCACCCTGCGCCGCCTTCTAGCTGTGGACGAAGATACATCTGAGGGAGAGTAAGCTGCTCATGTTACTGGTGATTACCCACATCTCGAGTTTAGGGTGACCTCTCACATCTCTTCGTGACTGGCAAGGAGGCGACGCACGGCTTACAGAGCCATCTATCGGCATACTCCTACGCGCGAAAACAGCCGTCCCCGAGATGTGGGTAATCACCAGTCATGTTACGCTTGACAACTGACGCCGGCATGTATTCTCGTTATTCTTTGCGCCCTCTGCGTTCCACTTACCTCTCAGTATAGATACAATCGCCCTGGTTACGGATCAAAACGCCGTTGACGTCAACACCGGGGCATGCTATAATGCTTTGCGAGTTGCGGGAGAGACTTTGCCGGGTGTGCCGGTAGAGCGCCGAAGGGGAAAGGCCGTTGCGTAGGCTGAAACTCTCAGGCAAATTGGACCGTCTCTTGATAACACCTCTGGAGAGTTCCCACGGGACGCCGATGGAGCAAGGCTTATGCCAATCTCGCAGGTCCAAGGACAGAGGAAGCTATGCTTCCTACTGTCTTTTTTGTTGCCGGTAGGGGCGTAACCACTGCCGGTTTGTCTCGCGTCGGGATTCCCGTTAGCTAGGAGGGCGATTTGGAAGAAAAAGCCATCAACGCGGATGTGATGCAAAAAAAGGTGGATGCCGACCACGAGGCGGGGCACATCGCCATAGCCGAGCCTGCACGCACTCCTCTTTATGATGAGCACATACGCCTCGGAGCGCGGATGGTGGAGTTCGGCGGCTGGATGATGCCTGTGCAGTACACAAAAGGTATTATCGAGGAGCATAAAGCTGTACGCACGAAGGTTGGTATATTTGACACCTGTCACATGGGCGAGTTTGCCCTGACAGGCACCGATGCGGTGCAGCTTGCTCAGATTTACACCACTAATAATGTCGCTGCCCTGAAAACTGTGCAGGCGCAATACTCCTATATCTGCAACGAAGAAGGGGGCGTGCGCGACGACTGCATTGTCTATAATTTTGGCGACCACATATTCATAGTGGTCAACGCCGCGCCTCTCAAAGCCGATTATGAGTGGCTGCAAGAGCTGGCGCAGAGCCATAACCTGAACGTCGCACTGCGAAATATCTCCGAAGATACAGGCAAGCTCGATGTGCAAGGCCCTGAAGCTGCTGCTCTTGTCCAGAAATTCACAGGCGCCGATCTTTCTACCCTCAAATATTTCTGGGCCGCGCAAGGCGCTATAGATGGCGTGCCATGCCGCATATCGCGCACAGGCTACACGGGCGAAGATGGCTTCGAGCTATTCTTTCCGATTGGAGAGACCTTGCACCTGTGGAGGCTCTTTGTTGAGGCGGGCGCAGCCCCCAGCGGCCTGGGCTGCCGGGATACTCTGCGCCTGGAAGCCAGCTTGCCCCTCTCAGGGAGCGATGTCGCGCCCCCCGGCGACCGTAACCCCGTGTGGGCGGGCTTTGGGAGGTTCGTGAACCTCGACAAAGGGGTAGACTTCGTTGGCAAAGAAGCGTTGCAACAGGCCGCAAACGACGGTGGGGGCGAGCGTCTTATCAACTTTGTAGTCACCGACCGCGGCGTGCCTCGCACCCACTACCCGATTTGCAAAGATGGCGATGTCGTGGGCGAAGTGACCAGTGGCTCTTACGGCCCTTCGCTCGATAAGTATATCGGCATGGGCTGGGTGCCCGCCGGTATGCACGAGCCTGGCACCGAGCTTGCGGTGACTATCCGCGACCGCCCCGTCGCCATACGCGTGGTGCCGCGACCCATGTATAAGAAGCCTGCGTAGTAGGTGTTGCGTAAAGGGGTGAAACTACTCTGTTCCTGGACCCTTACGCGGTACGCCAACCCCGACATACCACAGAGAGGAGAAGCAAATGGAGAACCCGCGAGACTACAAGTACACCAAAGAGCATGAATGGGCAAAGATGGAGGGCGACAGTGTCACAGTAGGGATCACTAACTACGCCGCCACGCAACTTGGCGACATGGTTTACGTAGATATGCCCGCCATCGGCACTAACGTCGCTCAGGGCGATGCTGTGGGCGCGCTCGAAAGCGTCAAGGCAGCCGCCGACTTCTATAGCCCTCTCTCTGGCGAAGTGACCGCTCGCAACGAGCGTTTGCTCGACGAGCCAGGCACTATGAATGCCGATCCCTATGGCGAAGGCTGGTTCATCAAGATCAAGCCTTCCGACTCTTCAGAGCTGGATGCGCTAATGGATGCCGACAAGTACGACGACTTTGAGAAGGCACAGAGTTAGACAATGTCGAGGTTGGGCCAAGAGGAGACCTACATAGTCGTTGCGGGTCGCATCCGCCGAGGTGCTGATCTTCTCCTGGTGTGCCAGCAAGGGCCGGACGATCTGCAACCCAATTGGGCGCTCCCTGGTGGAGTGGTCGAGTCGGGGGAGCTCGTTAGCGAGGCGCTTGTCCGAGAAGTACGAGAGGAGACCGGCCTCATGGTTACAGAGATCGGCGACCTGCTCACAGTTACCCATACGGTGAATATCACCGACAAAGTCCAATGTGTAGCGTTCATCTTTGACGTCATTGGATGGGATGGCGCTCTCTGCCCTGCTGACCCTGACGACTTCATCCTGGAGGCTAGCTTCCTGCCCAGCAAAGAGGCCGTAGCGCGTTTGCGGGCTGCCCCGTGGCCTAATATGCGCGACCCTGCTATAGCTGCGGTCCAGGGTGCGAGGCCACAGCGAAGTTTGTGGATGTATATGGAAGTGGAAGGCAAGCAAGAGCTTGCAACACTAGAATCGAGGTAAATAAGAGAATGGTATATACACCAAACACTGAGGCGCAGCGTCAGGAGATGCTAGCGTCAATCGGCCTGACGAGTGTGCACGACCTTTATCAAGAAGTGCCTGCCTCCCTGCTCGACCCGCAGATAAAGCTGCCCCCGCCCCTCTCTGAGCCGGAGCTGGTGGCTGAGATGCGCCGCCTCTCTGAGAGAAACGCCGATGCTACCCACAACGCGATCTTCCTGGGAGCAGGCTCCTACAATCACTTTTCGCCAAGCGCCGTCTACAGGATTATGTCGCGCTCCGAGTTCTATACAGCCTACACCCCCTACCAGCCGGAGTTGAGCCAGGGCACTTTGCAGCAGATTTACGAGTTCCAGACGCTGGTTTGCCAGCTTACCGGGATGGACGTTGCCAACGCTTCGATGTATGATGCTGCGTCGGCGCTTGGCGAGGCGGCAGTGATGGCATCTGCTATCACCAGGCGCAAGAAGGTAGTAATCTCGCCCAAGACCCACCCTGAGCACAAGGCCGTGCTTCGCACCTATGCCGATGGGCATGGCATCGAAGTAATCGAGCGCGACGCCAACATCAAAGAGTCTTCTGAGCTTGCCGACGACATAGCCTGCGTGATAGTGCAACAGCCCAACTTCCTGGGCGAAATCCGCGATCTTGATGGACTTGCCGAGAAGGTACACGCGGCGGGTGCGATGCTCATCATCGTCTTCGATCCTATCTCCCTCGGTCTGCTAAAGACCCCCGGCGAGCTTGACGCCGACATCGCTATCGGCGAAGGGCAGGGGCTAGGTGTACCGATGCAATTTGGTGGGCCTTACTGCGGCCTCTTCGCCACCAAAGAAAAGTATATGAGGCAAATGCCGGGCCGCCTCGCCGGCATGACCAAAGATGTCAACGGTAAGCGCGGCTATGTGCTCACGCTGCAAACACGCGAGCAGCACATCCGGCGGGAGAAGGCCACTTCTAATATCTGCACAAACGAGGGGCTGATCGCCCTCGCCGCCACAGCCTACATGTGCCTCATGGGTCCGCAGGGGCTAAAACGGGTGGCCGAGATCTGCTACCAGCGCAGCCATTATCTGGCAAAGTGCATAGCAGGGCTGCCCGGATACAAAATCGTGAGCCGTGAGCCTTTCTTCAAGGAGTTTGCCGTTCAGACCCCCATCTCCCCAACGGAACTGAACCGCTACTTGCTGCGGCAAGGGGTAATCGGCGGGCTTGACATAAGCAGGAGGCCTGAAGTCGAAGGGGAGGATAATGTGTGGCTCCTCTGCGTGACCGAGTTGAACACAAAAGAGCAGATGGACCGGCTGCTATCTGCGCTAGAAGGGATAGGCAAGTAGAGATGAGTCTTGAACCTTTGATATTTGAGAAGGGTTGCCCCGGCAGGGTAGGTTTCTCCCTGCCGCAAGTGGATATGGACGAAGCGCCGCCGCTCGACCCGAAGTACCTGCGAGAAGGGCTGGACTGGCCTGAAGTTGCCGAGAACGAGGTCATGCGCCATTTCGTCCGCCTTAGCCAGAAAAACTACTCAATAGACACAGGCTTCTACCCCCTCGGCTCGTGCACTATGAAGTACAACCCCAAGGTGCATGAGGACGTAGCCATCATGCCCGGCTGGGCGCACATACACCCCTACCAGCCGCAGGAGAGCATCCAGGGCGCGCTCCAGGTGCAATACGAGCTACAGGAGATGCTCGCTGAGATTTCGGGGATGGATGCGGTGACGCTCCAACCCGCTGCGGGCGCACAGGGCGAGTTCACAGGAATCTTGATGATTCGCGCTTACCACCGCTCGCGCGGCGACAGCGCACGTGATGTTATACTCGTGCCCGACTCCGCTCACGGCACCAACCCGGCGACCACCGCCGAGGCAGGCTTCAAGATGATCAGCCTCAAGTCCGGCCCGGATGGGAGCGTTGACCTCGATGCCCTGGCGTCGGCGTTGAGCGAGCGGGTCGCCGGAATGATGCTCACCGTGCCGAATACGCTTGGCCTCTTTGAGCCGAATATCCTCAAGATTAGCGAGATGGTACACAAGGCGGGCGGCCTCATGTACGGCGACGGCGCTAACCTGAACGCTCTCGTAGGTCACATCCGCCCCGGCGACCTGGGCTTCGATGTAATGCACATTAACCTGCACAAGACCTTCACCACGCCTCACGGCGGCGGCGGCCCAGGCAGCGGCCCGGTGGCGTGCAGAGAGCTTCTGGCCCCCTTCATGCCCGGCCCGGTCGTCGCCAGGGAGGGCGATAAATACGTGCTGGTCGAACCTGCTCAGACCATAGGCCGCGTGAAGAACTTCTGGGGCAACTTCGGCATGCACGTGCGTGCCTATACTTACATCAGACATCTGGGGCTGGCCGGCTTGCAGCGCGTTTCGGAAGACGCTATCATCAACGCCAACTATATACGCGCAAATCTACAGGACACCTACTTTTTACCCTATAACCGTGTTTGCATGCATGAAGTAGTGCTTTCCGCCAGGAACATCAAGCAGGAAACGGGAATACGCACCCTCGATGTTGCCAAGCGCCTGATTGACTACGGCATGCACCCGCCGACGGTCTACTTTCCGTTGATCGTGGAAGAGGCGCTGATGATAGAGCCGACCGAAACCGAGTCTAAAGAGACCCTCGACACCTTTATCAGCGCAATGAAGGATATAGCGCGTGAGGCGCATGAAGACCCCGATATGGTTCACTCAGCCCCCCACACAACAGAGCTTGGCCGCCTCGACGAAGTAAGCGCGGCCCGCGAGCCTAACCTGCGCTGGCGCTCGACACAGCCTCGCGAGGAGGCAGCTCCGGTCGCAGAAGCCCGCGCAAGTTAGCCCCCTTCCCTCAGAGAATGGGAATAAAGAAGCTGATAACAAACAACTCTGCTGGGCAGAGTTGTTTGTTACCGAGCGCCGTAACTGTTCAGCGTAGGGGTGGAGGGGCGTCCCTCCCCTCACCCCATGCCCCCTCTCCC
>JADMIH010000292.1 GCA_015478675.1 Chloroflexota bacterium
TCAGTAGCCCCCAGCATCGGCTGGTTCCTCAACAATTAAGCTTTAGCGAACGGCATACAAAAGCAAACCCCGGCTGCCTTTAGAAGGAGCCGGGGTTTGCTTAGAAGGAGGAAGGAACGGGCACAGAATCTTTCTGCCTTGTTCACGTCCACTATAGCTTACGGACGGCAGCGGCGATTGGATTTAGGACTCGTGAAACGTGTCGCGTATCGCGTATGGCGTATTGCGTGTTACGTACTGCGTAAGTCGAGGCTAAAGAGATAACATCTATAATCCCTCACGTTTCGCGCTGTACGCTTCACGCGTCTGGCCTCACAGATAGCGCCAGCACTTCCCGTGTGCTAGCGGTATCGAGGTCCATTTGCTTGATTAGCGGCCCCATCCCTTCGTAGCGTATTTGAGGGCGGAGGAACTTTACGAAGTGAGCGGTGAGCACTTCGCCATAGAGGTCGGCGTCGTAGTCTAGTATGTAGACCTCTACGAGGCGTGCATCGTCATCGAAGGTGGGGCGCGTGCCGATGCTGGTGACTGAGGGTAACACTTCGCCCGTGGCGTGGCGCACGCACCAGGTGGCATAGATGCCGTCGGCAGGGAGTGCCAGATTAGGCGGCAGCGCCAGATTAGCGGTGGGATAGCCCATCTCACGGCCCCGCCTGGAGCCGGGCACTACCGTCCCCTGTAAGCCCTGATAGTGTCCGAGCATAGCGGTAGCCGCTTCTATATCGCCCGACATCACGGCCTCCCTGATGCACGTGCTGCTCACACTCTCTCCCTTTGTTTCCACGAGAGGGACCATACGGAATCTGTAACCTAGCTCCTGGCCGAGCAACGCCAGGACCTCGGTATTGCCGGTGCGCCCATGGCCCAGCGCGAAGCCGTCGCCTTCCCACAGCTCTACAAAAGGAAGATACTGCCGCAACCAGGTTATGAAATCGGGCGCTTCTACCTGCGAAAGCTCCTTTGTAAATGGCACCACAACCGTTTCATCGAGACCTGTCTTGCCAAGCAGTTCCAGCTTCTGCGGCAGCCGAGTGAGATAAGCTAGAGGTTGGCCCGGCCTCAACACTTCTCTGGGCGAAGGCTCAAAGGTAAGGGCAACCGCCGCTACGCCGTTCTGCCGAGCGCTCTCCACAACCTCAGCGATGAGCGCCTGATGCCCCAAATGGACACCATCAAACGAGCCTATAGTCAGCACGGCGGGTGTGGGTTGTCTCTGCGTGATGTCAGTTATGGTTTGCATATGTATCTTAGATTCTCTAATTACCGGTACATAATGGGAAACGGCCCCTCTTGCAACTACCGTTTGTTCTCGTAGACGATAATGCCTTGCGTACACACTAACCAGGCCAAGGCACCACCTGTGATAACACTAAAAGCGACTGCTCCTGCTGACCACCCTACGAGGTACAGTCGGAAGGTCTCTGCACGGACCTCAGCATCAGGAGTGAATAGAGCGGGTTCATAAAGCGGAGTGGGCAAGAATATTCGTACGACTAGCTCACCTATAAGCAAGCTGATGGGCAAGGCTACAAGGTTCGCCAGAATCCAACTCCACGCTCGTCTAATATAGCTGCTAAGTACAATTCCTTGGCAAATTCCCGCTATTGCTCCGGCAATAGCCAACCTCAACAAAGCAGGTAGGCCGACACTGCCATCATACAGCCCACCTCGCTGGGACAACAGGAGAACCACAGCAATCAGGATCTCTGCTAAAGCGGTGAATGGCAACCAGCCCCGCCAGTTGCAACCTTTTACATTGCGAAATAACACCAACACTTGCCCAAACCCTACCAATATACCAATCAGTAGGATCCATCCACAACCTGATACGATCAGAGGTCCAATCGCGTTGTCATCAGTGTAATTATAACTCTGAGGAAACAAAAGCAGCATCGAGAGGGTAGGTAATAGCCAGCCTACAACTCCGCATATAGCTGTCGCTAGAATCCAGTGGAGCCATAAAGTCCAGGTTGACCGAGGTGCAACTGCCCTAACCTGATGAGCGGGAGCTAAGTGGCTCAACTCAACCCTCCACGCCGAATACCTTCTTCGGCTGCCAGAAGCCCTTCTCGCCGTCCCAGTACATTATAGCTAACAATTCGCCTGCCTGGGTAGTGGCTTTCAGCATTGGTTTTTCACCCAACTGAGGCGCGGGCAGCCATAAAGGCTTGCCCTGGGTTATATCGCGCTGCTCTTCGGGCGTGGCTTTGTGCGCCTTCCAGCCTGCCAGTATATAGTCGGGCGAGTATATGGCATCCTGCCATGTATCGCTCTTGAAGAGGGCTTCCAGTCTGTCCAGGGTAACTGCGCCTTCGACGGTAAAAGGGCCGTGGCGGGTGCGCTCCAGGGCGCTGAGGTAGGCTCCGGTGCCCAGCATGGTCCCGAGGTCGTGCGCCAGCGAGCGGATATAAGTTCCTTTGCTGCACTCGACAAAGATACAGAGCGTTGGCGGGCTGTATTCCACTACTTCCAGCCGGGTGATAGTCACATGCCTCGGCTGCCGTTCTATCTCTATCCCCACCCGCGCAAGCTCGTAGAGCTTCTTGCCTCCGACTTTTATGGCCGAATGCATCGGCGGTAGCTGGTTGATCTCTCCCCTGAAGCTCGCGGCGGCATTCTCTATTGTCTCTACAGAAAGCATTTCAGCGTTGGGCGTGTGGACTATCGTCCCTTCGGCATCATACGTGTCGCTGGTAGCCCCCAGCGTAAGTACGGCTCGGTACGCCTTATCCGCGTCCGACAGGTATTCTACGAGGCGTGTAGCTTTACCCAGCACCACAGGAAGCACACCCGTAGCCATAGGGTCGAGCGTGCCTGCGTGCCCGGTCTTGCGCTGCCCGCTGATGCGCCGCACCCGCGCCACGACGTCATGTGAGGTCATGCCGCTGGGCTTGTTTATGTTGAAGATGCCGTCTATTTGTGGCATATTGAGAGTAATATGACATTTCTATGGCATAAAATCGCGCACGATGTGCCATCAGAACGCACCAGGGCATCATGAGCAGGGT
>JADMIH010000036.1 GCA_015478675.1 Chloroflexota bacterium
TGCACCCGTCGAGCACAGCGGCCTCATAGAGGTCGCGGGGTATCGTCATGAAGTACTGCCTCAGCAAAAAGATGCCGAAACCCCCCGCCAAAAAGGGAGCGATCAGTCCTTGATAGCTGTCTTTCCAACCTAAACCCACCACCGTCAGGTAATTGGGAACTATAGTTGCTTCCCACGGTATCATCAGCGTGCCGAGGAAGACGAAGAAGAAGAAGTTCTTACCCGGGAAGCGAAGGGTCGCCAGCGCGTAGGCGGCCAGCGCCGAGGTAAAGAGCTGCCCAATAGTGACGGCGATTGACACGACGAAGGAATTGACCACCCAGCGCCCCAGGAGCGGCTCCTCATCGAAGGCAGTCCTGAAGACGCCCCAGTCCATGTTGTTCCAATTGGGAAGGAGGTTAGGGGCCAGCGTTGGGCCTTGAAGTGATATGGAAAGCGAAAATAGGAGCGGGAACAACAAGATGAACGCTGCCGCTATCAGCAGGATATAAAGGCCTACCCTCTTTAAAACCTTACCTGTCGAGGCAATATTGACGGCACTTTGGGCACGCGCATGAGAAACCTCTACACTCACTGGTAATGTACCCTCCTATCGAGGAACTTGAATTGAATTATGCTCAACGTCGCCAGCACGACAAATAGCACAACTGCTATCGCTGATGCGAAACCGTAGCGGTTATCCTTGAAGAAAGAGCTAAATAGCTGGTAAACCATGACGTTAGTTGAGCCGTCGGGGCCTTCATTAGCGATCAGCACGTTGAATTGCGTGAAGGCCTGGAAAGCGCCGATTGTTGAGATAATCACCAGAAAGAGCAGAGTAGGGGTCAGCAAAGGCAGGGTGATAGAACGAAACTGCTGCCAGCCTGTGGCCCCATCTATACTGCTGCTGTCATAAAGGTCTTGTGGTATGGCTTGCAAGCCCGCCAGGGCGATTATAAAGTCAAAGCCCAGGCTTGTCCAGATAGTCATGAAGGCTACGGCGGGGAGGGCAGTGGCAGGGTCGAGCAATATGCCCTGAGTTTTCAAGTTGAGCAGGTCTAGCACCCAGTTGCTCATGCCGATGCTGGGGTTGTAGAGGAGCGCCCAGATCACACTGGCGCTGGCGACTGAGATAGCCACAGTGCTGGTGAAGATAGTCCTGAATATAGCTATGCCCCGCAGCTTTGCCGTAGCGAGCAGCGCCAACCCGACGGCAACCACAATGCCTGTGGGCACTACCATTATGGCGAACTTGATGGTGGTAACGATGCTCTGCAAGTACTCTTCGCGCCCGCTGCCGTCCAGGTTCAGGATGCGAGTGTAATACTTGATGTCGTTGAAGTAAGAGGGGTTGCCCGCCTGGTCGGTGACGAAGAAGCTGAGCCAGACCGAGCGAATGAAGGGTATGAAGGTGAAAGCAGCAAAGATAACGAGGGCAGGGGCCATGTAGAGCAGAGCCGGTCCGAGGTCTCCATAGCGCGCTCTCGCCGGACGTGTGGCTGCTAAACCCTCTGCGGCGCTCTTTGCCCCCAGTGTGGGCAGTAACCCCGTAGTGGCCTCCGTGCTACTCTTGACCGCAGCCGTCTCCTTAGAGATTTTGGCTACCTCCTGGCTTTTATGAGGAGTAATCATAGGCGGTATGCTCTTCTCTCCTGGTGTACACTATTCTCTGCCCTTCGTCTTTAGCTATGTAGCGGTAGAGAGTGGAATTACAGGTGCATGCGCTGCAAAAGTTGGACAAGCCCATTGGCACGCGACTATTATACATCCTAAAACAGATTCGTGCGCATTTCCAGGTTAAAGTAACTGTTCAGAGTAAGGGTGGAGCAATCGTCAAGAGGCAACTGTGCGGGCATACCTACCCTCACCCCATGCCCTCTCCCTTCATGGGAGAGGGCATGGGGTGAGGGTAGGTATGCCCTTACTCTGAACCCTTACAACTCGCCGTAAATGTTCAGACTTGAGGTGGAGGCGGCTAGCCCCCTCTCCCTTCATGGGAGAGGGGGTTTGGGGGTGAGGGCGGGTGAGGGCAGATGGTTCAACACCCGCACGGATACCCCAAGAAGATTGCTCCACCCTATTCTGAACACTTACTAATTCCTGGCCCCTAGCCCCTGGTGCAGGCGCATGGTATCATTGTCGTGGATGATTCTACGTAAAAGGATATTTGATGCAGCGATTATCATTAGAGGAACGTAGCAAGGCTTTGCGTCGGATGGCGAGTGAAGGGGTTGACGTGCTCGTGATAGGAGGAGGGATAACGGGGGTTGGCGTGGCGCTCGATGCGGCGATGCGTGGGTACAGCGTCGGCCTTGTGGAGAAAAGCGATTTCTCAAGCGGCACCAGCAGCAAGTCAACAAAGCTGGTGCACGGCGGCATACGTTATCTTTCACAATTCGACTTTGCCCTGACTAGAGAGTCGCTGGTCGAGCGAGGCAGGCTCTTCAGGAATGCCCCATTTCTGGTGCGACCCATAGGCTTTGTCCTTCCGCTTTACGCGGGTGCGAAAAAGCCTATGGGTGTGCCGGTGAGGCTCCCATTCGGTATTGGCATGAGCTTTCTTCTGCGTAGTGGCTTGATTATGTACGATTTGCTATCAGGAAAGCTCGGCATTCGCCGCCACCGCCGCATCAGCAAACGCCAGGTAAGGGAGCTGGTGCCTTGCCTGAAAACGGATAAGCTCCTAGACGCTTTCGTTTACTATGATGGGCAGACCGACGACTCGCGCCTGACCGTTACGGTGGCCCGTACTGCCGCGCTTTACGGAGCGATGCTCGCCAACCACGCCGAACTCACCGGCCTTGATTTCGCGGGCAATAAGATAAAAGCTGCTCGCGTGCTCGATCGCACAAGTGGCGAGATGCTGACTATTCCGGCGCGCATAGTTGTAAACGCGGGTGGCGTCTTCGCGGCCCGCATCGAAAGGCTCGCTGGGCCGTCTACTATCAGAATTAAGCCAGCCAAGGGCGCGCATTTAACGGTGCCGCGTGAAGCACTTAGAATGAAGAACGATGCGGTGGTCCTCCCCGAAACCGAGGATGGCCGTCTCCTATTCCTTGTGCCCTGGGGGTCACGAGTCACAATTGGCACTACTGACACGGAGGGGGGGGACATAGACTACCCAAGCGCCGGGCCTGATGACGTTGCATACCTGCTTCGCCACGTCAACCGCTATATGCGCTGCGACCTGAAGGAGAGCGATATTATCAGCGCGTGGGCAGGTTATCGCCCGCTCGTTAACTCCAAAGACAACGCCACATCATCCAAGTTGTCGCGCACTCATGCCGTGATCGACGGGCCGGGCGGGCTGGTGACTATTGTCGGCGGCAAGCTGACTACATACCGCCGCATGGCGCAGGATGTGATGGACCACGTGAGCCGCAGATGGGGGGATTACGTGGTCCATACGACGGAACGATTACCTCTGACGGGGTCAAAAGAGTGGCGCGAAGCGGTAGAAACGCTGAAGAGAGACGCACCGGCGCTCCACTTTGATAAAGATATAGTGCGCCGCCTTAGCAGTTACGGCTCTAACTGCCTGACAATCTTGAATATTGTGAAAGAAAACCCGTCACTCGGCAGGCGCGTTGTGCCCGACTTGCCTTACATCATGGCCGAGGTAGTCTATAGCTGCCGCTATGAGATGGCGCTAACTCTGGAAGATGTGCTGGCCCACCGCCTGCGCGTCAACTTCGAGGACTGGAATCACGGCCTGGACGCAGCTCCTGCCGTTGCCCAGCAGATGGCGAGTGAGCTAGGCTGGGATGCCGACGCGATAGCCCGGCAAATTAGCTGCTACCGGGCCATGACCGAGCAAGAGCTATCGCTCTAGACACGCAGGTAAGATCAATGTGCATGACAGTAAGATACGGACTGGGGTTGCGGCCGCCATCAAGCATATTAAGAAGCAGCGTATATGAGTTACGCCAGTGCACGGATACTGTCAGGTGTACACACAGGAGAATGAAAGGGGAATGACTGTACAGGAAAAACTCGCAAAGCATGCGTTGTTCGATGTTGCCATTCTTTCTCACGGCTTTAGCCCTTACATGAGGGACTACGACATCGTTGCTGAGGTAGGTGGAACAGGTCAGGGCGTGGGCACCTATCTCTACCGATTCACCCACTGTACGGAGGCCCACTATGCCACACGTGTGAGTGACAATGCCTGGCGTGCGTCGTGGAATGATACCTATATCAACTATGAGAGTTGGATGCAAGCCGGTCAGCCAGAGGGTTTCGTTTGGGGAACGCAGTGGTCGATGGCCTATCCAGGCCTCGCCTACATTGAAGATTCAGAACTAGCCAGCCACTGGTCAAGTCGCCTGCAGGCGTCCATGCACGAAGTTAGTATTGAGACCGAGGCGTTCTCCATCAATCTCGTTTTCCATGATGTATTTGTTACGAAGCTGAGCGGCGAAGTCTCTATAATTGATAAGGCAGTCATTCCTTTAAATTAGACCGGAATCGGCGCGCACTTGTCATTCACCTACGAGGCTTTGCAAGCAGTTGTTAGGCATTCCACCGAAAGGGCCAGGGATTGGCAGCCTCAGTCCTCAGTCCTCATCGCTCGCCACCGCACCAGGGAGGAATAGCAAATGCCGGGAGGCAAGTACATCCTCGCCCTTGACCAGGGCACAACCACTTCTCGCGCTATCCTCTTCAACCATGATGGCCGGATAGTAGCGCAGGCCAGCCAGGAGTTTCGCCAGATATATCCACGCCCAGGCTGGGTGGAGCACGACCCCGAGGAGATTTGGAGCAGCCAGCTTGGTGTGGCCCAACAGGTAGTGCGAAATAATGGCTTGCAAGCGAGCGACGTCGCGGCTATAGGCATCACCAACCAGAGGGAGACCACTGTAATCTGGGAGCGGAGCAGTGGCCGCCCTCTCTACAATGCCATAGTCTGGCAGGACCGCCGTACGGCTCCCCTTTGTGATAAGCTGAAAAGCTGGGGCTGGCAGGAGAGAATCGCCGAGAAGACGGGCCTGGTGATAGACCCCTACTTCAGCGGGACCAAAATCAAGTGGATACTCGATAATGTGCCTGGCGCTATGGAGAAAGCCGAGCGTGGAGAGATACTATTCGGTACGATTGATACTTTCCTTATCTGGCGGCTCACCGAAGGCAGAGTTTACATTACTGACTACTCGAATGCCAGCCGCACGATGCTTTACAACATCAGGAAGCTGGAGTGGGACCACGAGCTACTTGAGGAGCTAAAGATACCACCAGCTATCCTTCCCCAAGTGCGCGACAGCAGCCAACTTTACGGCTATACGGCAGAAAGCTTCTTCGGTGGCGAGATCCCTATCGCGGGAGCAGCAGGCGACCAGCAGGCCGCGACCTTTGGGCAGGCGTGCTACACCCCCGGCATGGCGAAGAACACCTATGGCACAGGCTGCTTTATGCTGATGAACACAGGCGATCAGCCTGTAGCAAGCAAGCATAACCTGTTGAGCACGATTGGTTGGGGCATGTCAGGCAAAATCACATATTGCCTTGAGGGGTCGGTCTTCAGCGCGGGAGCGACGGTCCAGTACCTGCGCGATAGCTTGAAAATCATCGAAAGCGCGAGCCAAACTGAGGAGATAGCTACTTCCATAGCGAGCAGTGGCGGGGTCTACTTTGTCCCCGCTTTCGCGGGCCTCGGCGCGCCATACTGGGACCCATATGCGAGAGGAGCTATCGTTGGGCTGACGCGAGGAAGTGGCAGAGCAGAGATAGTGCGCGCCGCCCTGGAAGCCACTGCCTACCAGACGCGAGATCTGATAGGTGCTATGATCTCGGATAGCGGCATGCCTGTGAAGGAGCTGCGCGTGGACGGCGGCATGGTTGTGAACAACTTCCTGATGCAGTTCCAGGCGGATATAGTAGGTCTGAGAGTGGTGCGCCCTGCTGTGACTGAGACGACGGCGCTGGGCGCTGCATACCTGGCGGGTCTGGCAGCAGGCTACTGGGCCGGCCAGGAGGAGATAGCCCGCAACTGGTCTGTAGAGCGTGTATACGAGCCGACTATAGACCAGGCGGCAAGCGGCAGACTGTATAGCGGCTGGAGTCGTGCAGTCCAGATGGTGCTAAGCAAGCTTCCATCTCCCTGACCCCTCACCCACTGGAAGGAGAATAAACAGGATGAAAACAGAGGCCCCTCCCCCACGTGTGGTGAGGGGTCGGGGTGGGGTCTTGCCGTAGCGTAGTGCCAGGCGACAGAAGGAAACCCGTGCTTGTAAGCCTTACATCAAGCTATTCTGCACCCTCAGCAGCGCCCTCTATCCTCTCCTGGGCTTCGCCTGTGCCCCTGGCAAGCGACTGCCTGGCTTCATCGACTTTCTCAGATAGCGCGGCGCGGCTTTCTTCTCCTGATTGCGGCGCGAGTATGAGAGCAATCGCTGACCCGACGAATACTCCGAGGACGATCCCTATCAGGAAGCTCGCGTCGCTCTCTTGTCTATTTCTCATTTAGAGGCCTCCTCTACCTGAAGGCAGCAGCACAGACAAATCACATCCACACCCGCTATTCGTTGTTACTACTGTCCTTCTTTTTCTTGCTCGGCGCTGGGGCGTCACGGCGCATCAGGCTCTGTACCATGGCTCGTGTGCCTGCCGCCGCTCCTGCTACCTTGATGATAGGGGCGACAACGCTTTCGCTGACGAAGGTAGCTGTGCCGCGCACCGTCTTGGCCGTATCATCTACCTTTTCAAGAGCAGGCACGATGTGATCCCGGACGGTGAAGGCGATGAGGGCTATCAACCCCGTCATGATAATAAACAAGATGGCTCCTACGCACATGAATATGCTGGCGTAGATAATGGAGACATCCCGTACCCCGATCAGCCAGGTTTGAATAGGCGAAGTAAATAGGAGCACGATAGGGAGCACCAGCGCCGCAAGCACCAGAATGGCGGCAATTACAATGAAGACCACCTTCATGCGCAAGACCTCCTCAAGGTTGCCGGATAGTAGCTATTTTGGCATGCTACACCGGGCATAGCATTCTATCATACGGTAAAGCGCCTGGCAAGCATCAACAAAAGCAACGAGCCTGCGGTGGCCTCAAGTACAGGTATTCCGCCCAGCACCAGAGGGTGCGCCTGCCAGAGCATAGCAGCCAGAGAGCCCACACCGAAGCCAAGTACGCTTACCAACCAGAATAGCAGCAAGTGTTGCAAGCTGCGGCCTCTCCACAGGTGGAAGAATAGAGCATAAGCTGTGCCGAGGCCAAGAAAGACAACAACTACCGGCGATATGCTGGGCATAGAATGCTAGCCTCACAAAAAGGGTCCGTACCTTGCACGCACGCAGATTATACACCATCTATAAGGTGTGCATTTCTAGTTCAATATACGCTTTGGCGCTGCGACCTCACACTATGCGGGGCGTTCTATCGTTCCGCCCCCGATTACTTCATCGCCGATGTAGAGTACGGCGGCTTGCCCTGGGGTGACGGCTCGCTGAGGAGTGTCGAACTCTACATGCATGTGGCGATTCGGCAGAGGTGCGATGGTGGCGGGCACTTCAGGCGCGCGGTAGCGTATCTTTACGTTGGCTCGGAATGGCTCTGGGGGTTCCTGGCCTGAGACCCAGTGCATATCACCGGCTGTGAGGGTGGGCGAAAGGAGCTCTTTGTTAGTACCGACGACCACGGTGTTTTCGGCGGGGCGCAGCTCAACGACGAAGTGCGGGTCCGGTCCAAGCGCGCCGAGACCTTTGCGCTGGCCTATCGTGTAGTTGGGCACGCCGCTATGCTCGCCTAGCACGTTGCCTGCTGTGTCAACCATTGCCCCTGGCTGGGCCATGCCCGGCGATACTTTCTCCAGGAAAGAGCGGTAGTTGTTGTTCGGAATGAAGCATATTTCCTGGCTGTCAGGCTTATCGGCGGTCACGAGGTTGCGTCGGGCTGACATCTCGCGCACATGGGTCTTGGCGTGCTCGCCCAGCGGGAGAAGAAGCCTGCTTAGTTCGCTCTGCCCCAGATGATAAAGGACGTACGACTGGTCTTTTGATGGGTCAAGCGCCTTGCGCAGTGAATATTTGCCGCTGCCCTCATCGTAGCTGATTGTACCGTAGTGGCCCGTCGCCAGGTGGTCAGCCTCTAGCTGTGCTGCTCGCTTGAGGAGAGAATCGAACTTGACGTAGCGGTTGCACATGAGGCAAGGGTAGGGCGTGCGCCCCTTGCTATATTCCTCTACAAAGTTATCAATAACGGTCTTACGGAAATCGCCCTCAAAGTCGAGCACGTAGAAAGGTATGCCCAGCTCATAGCAAACCAATCGGGCATCGTCCACATCATCCGCCGAGCAACAGCCCTTATTGAGCTTGCCCGAAGCGGTTGCGCTGCGGCTTTGCGCGTGGAGGTGGTGCAGGCGCATATGCACACCTATCACATCGTACCCCTGCTCCATGAGGAGCGCAGCAGTCAGCGAGCTATCCACGCCGCCGCTCATCGCCACTACTACTCTGTTGTTAGCCATCGTTGTATCTCTTTTCCCATGCCTGGTGAAACAGCTTGCGTAAGCGGTTAGGGGTGGCAATAAACATTGTTACCTCTGTAGTATACCAAATAAGCCAAAGCCTCATGCTACTGCCTTCGCGTTGTTGAGAAGCGTGAATATAGTGCCCAGGGTAAATGCAGAGAGGAACGAGCCACCAGGAGGCCAAGAGCCGCCAGGGGGAGTAGAGGGTCTATTTTAGCACCAAGCGCCCCGAAGTTCAGCCTTTAGTCGGTTGCTTATGCGCTCGTAAGCTTGCTATAATAAGCTGAATGCAATTTTAACCTGAGCAAGGCACAACACCGACAATGGCAACCGCACTTCTTACCGTTTACAACCTGAGTAAATCCTACGTCATCTACCCCGTATTCTCCGACGTCAGTTTCACCATCAACATGGGCGAGCGAGTAGCGTTGGTAGGGCCGAATGGCGTGGGCAAATCCACCTTGCTTAAGATAATCGCTGGGCAAGAAATGGCCACAAGCGGCTCGGTAGTCAAGGCCAAAGGAGCACGCCTCGTCTATTTGCCTCAGGAGGCGGCTTCTTCTATAGCTTCCGAAGCCGACCTCTCCTTCTCGCCCGACGACACACTATACAACTCCATGCTAGACGCTGTTGGCCCCGTGCGCCTGCTGCAAGAGAGCCTGCGCGAGCTTGAGGCGAGGATGTCTACTGTGCATGGGCAAGATTGGGATGACCTCATGCAAGAGTACGAGGACGTTACCCACCGCTTTGAGCTTGCGGGCGGCTATAGCTTCGAACACCACATTGAAGAGGTGCTGCAAGGTCTTGGCTTCAAAGACGAGCAGTTCAGCCAGACGCTAAACACCATGAGCGGCGGCCAGCGCACCCGCGCCGCGCTGGCACGCGCCCTCCTTGCCGATCCTGACCTCCTCCTCCTTGATGAGCCTACCAATCACCTGGATATAGAGGCTATCGAGTGGCTGGAGAGCTTTTTGACGCAGTGGCGTGGCACTTTGCTGGTCATCGCCCACGACCGGCGCTTCCTGAACAAAGTGACGGCGCGCACCCTCGATATGGACTTTACTAAAGCGCAGTCGAGCATATTCTACTCGAAAAGCGGCACGGCGCGCGACGCGTGGGAGCAAGAGGCATTCAGCCGCCTGCAAGATTACCCCGCGCCTTACAACAGATACCTCGAATTGAAGGCTGAAAGATACGAACGCCTCATGGCCGAGTACGAGGCGCAGCAAGAGACTATCAAGAAGACCGAGGAGTTTGTTCGCCGCTACAAAGCGGGACAAAAAACCAAGCAGGCGATGGGCCGCCAGAAGCGCCTATTCCGCATGGAGCGGCTGGAGCGTCCCGCCGAAAGAAGCGAGCTGCGGCTGACGCTGCGCTCACACATCCACTCAGGGCGCAGTGTATTCGAGGCGGAGGAGCTACAAATAGGCTACCCGCCCACAAATGGGCACAGCCGGCCAAAGGCGCTGGCTCACTCTGCCGAGCTTGAAATCGAGCGTGGGGAGCGCGTCGGTCTCATTGGTCCGAATGGCGCGGGCAAAACCACTCTGCTCAAGACGATCATGGGCCAGTTAAAGCCTATCTCCGGCCACCTTGAGCTTGGACACAACGTCAAGTTCGGTTACTACGCTCAGGCTCATGAGGGGCTTGATGTCAAAAACACGGTGATAGACGAAGTGCGCTCCGTGCGTAATATGACCGAGGAGGCAGCGCGGGATCTACTGGCGAAGATGCTTTTTTCGGGGGACAGCATATACAAGCAGATAGGTGATCTGAGCGGCGGCGAGCGGAGCCGGGTGGCTCTCACCAAGCTCACGCTCACCGATGCCAACTTCTTGATCCTCGACGAGCCGACGAACCACCTCGACCTGGAAGCGCAGGAGGCACTTGTAGAGGTGCTGGCCTCCTATGATGGCACCGTATTATTCGTCTCGCACGACCGCGCTTTCATAGACGACCTTGCCACGCAGGTCTGGACTTTCGAGGGCGATGAGATCGTCGCCTGGGATGGCAATTACAGCGACTACCTGATCGAAAAGGCTCGTAGACAAGAGATAGGGCTGTTGGATGGCAACCTGCCTCAGAGTAACGGCGCATCTGCTCCCAGGCTGGACAGTCGAGAGCAAAGCAAAGCCGCCCAACGCCAGGACCGAGCAGCCCAGCGCGAGCGTGGCAAGCTCTTGAAGAAAAGAGAGGCCGCCGAAGCGCAAATCTCCGAGCTTGAGGCCCGCCTGAACAACGTCTCCGATGCGTTGACTAAAGCCACCGAAGAGCGCAATCTCGAAGCCATAGTCCAACTGGGCACCGAATACTCCCGGCTAGAAACTCACCTCGACGAAGCCTACCAGCGTTGGCAGCAGGTGGAAGAAGAAGCTGTATAGAATTATGAATTAGCAATTAGCAATTATGAACTATGAATTACAGCTTACCGCCAACTCGTAATTCATAATTCCGCCGAAGACGGGAAGTATGCCTTACCAGGGGAGAATCCTCATTGGTCTAACAGGCAATATCGCTTGCGGCAAGAGCACTATCTTGCGGCAGTTGCGGGAGCTTGGCGCGTACGCTATCGACGCGGACAAGGCAATACATGGCATCCTGCGTAAAGGCGGCCCTGCTTATGGTCCTGTTGTAGAGGAGTTTGGTGACGCCATCCTGGGCGAAGATGGGGAGATTGATCGCCGTGCTCTCGGCAAGATCGTCTTCTCTGACGCCGCAAAGCTTAGCAGGCTGGAGGAAATTGAGCACCCCATAGTTCGGAGCATCATAGACGACGAGATAGCGACAGCCAAGCAGCTTGTAGTTGTGCTTGACGCCATCAAGCTGTTAGAATCTGGGTGGGCAGACAAGTGCGACGAAGTATGGGTGGTCACTTGCACAAGAGAGCAGCAGATAGAGAGGCTAATGCGCACCCGCAACTACCCACGAGACGAGGCCGAGATGCGCGTGAATGCCCAGTCTCCCCAGCAAGAGAAGGTAGCACGCGCAACCAGAGTAATAGACAACTCAGGCACGCTGGCGCAAACCCACAGCCAGGTGAGACGGAATTACGAATTAGCAATTATGGGTACAGCTTATCGCCGCTAATTCATAATTCATAATTACTTATGCGATTAGAGCTAACTAACCTTGATGCGGCTGCCTGGGGGCTTGTGCCTCGGTGGGGTGCCTTAGCGGTGCGCATCTTGCGCGAGCGAGCATTGTGGCTGGTTCTCATCCCTGGCCTTGTTGCGCTATCGCTGGCATATCAGAGCCCGCGCAGCCTCTTTGTAGATATAGGCGGGACCTTCGACAACCCTCACACGCCAGGCTTCTACGCGCCGGAGAAGAGCGGCGACGCCACCTTCCGCTGGAGCGCGGCCAACAGCTCGTTTGTCTTCAAGGGAATCGGTAAGCCTTTATCTCCTTTCACTGTGAATCTTCAGCTAAGTAGCGGGCGGCCAAAGGGAAGCGCGCCTATCAACGTTGGCGTCACTATCAACGGGCATGAAGCGCCCCCGCTCTCTGTGGTTGCGCAGAGTGCGCTTTATATTGTCACCGTAGACCCAGCATGGCTGGACGCTTCGGGCGATCTGCGGCTCGACTTTGTATCTCCAACTTTCCAATCGGGCGCGGATAAACGCCGGCTTGGCTTCCTGGCCGACTTTGTTAGGGTTGACCTGCCCGCCGGCCTTTCTATACCTTCGCTTCCGCAGCTATTCTGGCTTCTACTATGCGCCGCGCTTCTCTACTGGGTGCTGCGGGCTATCTGGCTCGTGCCGCGCACAGCAGGCATCTTTACTCTTGCTTTTTTGCTGGCTTGCGCGGGAGTAATCGCCTTGCAAAGGCTGCTGCTCACGCCCTTTACAACCAGGCTCGCTTTTACACTTGCCTTATCCGTGCTCCTGGCTATGGTGGCCGAGCCGCTCACGAGAAGGATAACGCGCCTCGCCGGGTGGCGTGGAGATAAATCGCTGCCTGAGTGGGCCTGGGCAGGGCTGCGCGGGCTGGTAATCGCCACAGCCGCAATCAAGATAGGCGGGTTGCTCTACCCGAGCACTTATCTTATTGACGCCTATTTTCATCTCAAGTACATCACCTATATGTCGGAAGGACGGCCCTGGGAGCAGTTTTTCGGGCAAAGCCTGGCGTTTTCTGTTATGCCGAAGGACGAGTGGGGGTCGGCGCAGGCGTTTATACCCTATTCGCCTTTCTTCTATGTGATCGCGGCCCCACTCGCCTGGTTGCCTCTACCCTTATCTCTCTCCGTGCCCCTTTTCAGCGGCATCCTTGAGGCGCTACGAGTGCCTATGCTCTTCACCCTTGGCCTCGCCCTCGGCAGACGGCATCTAAACGCAGCCCAGGCAGGACGACTCGCCTTCTCTACAGCCGCAGTCTACTCGGTAATCCCTGCTACGTTCCTCCTGCAACAGTGGGCCAACTGGCCTACCACCACATCGCTCTGGCTCGCCACCCTCTGGGTAGCAACCACATCCCTCTTCTGGTCGAGCATTGCCCGGTCTTTAACCTGGATAGTCACCACCCTGCTGCTTACTCTGACGATGCTCTCTTATACAGTGACTGCTCTCTATGTCGGTATAGTTGTGGGTGTCCTGGTAGTAGGTGGCTGGCTCTTCGCGCCGGCGGAGCGGCGCAAATGGGGCGCTGTGGCGCTCTCTACGGTCGCGGCAACTATACTGAGCCTGTTGAGCTATTATGGGCAATACGTGGGGTTGCTACTGCAAAAGACGCTACCTACCTTCAGCCAGGCGATTGAGACCCAGGGCAAGCTAACTACCCTACGACCAACAGTAGGCGAGTTCTTGGTGGATCACCTGGGTAGGGCTATGCAGTCCTACGACCTGGCGATCATATATGCGCTCGGCTTCGCCGGCACGCTGTGGCTTTTCCTCCGAGGTGCATCGCTGCTTCATGGAAGAGGCTCGTGGCGCTCTGAGGGAAGCTATGGATTGGTGGCGCGGCCCGCCACATGGATCAAAGGAGAAGTAAGCTGGCAGAAGGTCTGGATAGGAGCCTGGCTGCTTACTTTCCCACTCTTCACACTCGCCGATTTCTGGGTAGATCAGGCGCTAAAGCAGTTCTGGTTCGCGCTCCCCGCCATCGCCTTGGTGGGCGCGATGTGGCTTCTCTCACTCCATGCGAACGCCTCCCGCGCTGCCAGAGCTTTAGCCTGGCTACTCGCCGCCACCCTCACATGGCAAAGCATATCTCTGTGGGTTTTCAGGCTCTTCTTCCACAATAGGTAAGGAGCCACTCGTCACTGGCCTATGACTCGTAACTCGTAACAGGCAGCACAACATGCACTGTTGTGCCGGCGCTGGGTGAGCTATCTATGGATATGCGCCCGTTGTGCGCTTCTACTATTGTTCTGCTTATGTAAAGCCCCATGCCCAGGCCGCCCGCTCGCGACATCTCGCTCGGGTAGAATTGCTCAAATAGCTCCTTCTGACGGCTGGCGGGTATGCCGGGACCCTGGTCGCTGATGGATACTGTCACCTCGTGTTCCTCCTTATGCTCCTCGCAAACCACCCTTATCGGCTGCTCAACCGGAGAATACCTCAGCGCGTTGGAGACGATGTGGCTGAAGACCTGCTCCAACCGCGCTGCATCGCCATCTACCCAGATCGGTTCAGCCGGTATTTCCATCTCGATGCTGTGCCGAGTTTTCACCTGCGACAGCGCCCTGGTGACAGCGCCTCTCAATGTAGTTCCTAGCTCGGCCTTGCCTCGTACTATCGAGAACTCGCCCGAATCGATCCTGGCGATGTCTACAAGGGTGCCTATCAGCCTGTTCAGGCGCTGCTCCTGGCTCCAGATCACATCCAGATGCTCCATAATCCGAGCGTCTATCTCATGTGAGTTAGCCAACTTTTTACGGATGATCTGTGTGAAGCCCATAATGGAAGTCAGAGGGGTACGCAGCTCATGGCCGAGCATACCAAGAAAGTGGTCCTTTGCCCTATCCTGATCACTCTCCACCGAAGCGATCTGAGCATTAGTTAGCGTCAGAGCGGCCAGGTTGGCTAGCGTTTGCAGCAAAGTGAGGTCGGCTTCGCTGTATGTGTGTGCCTCTTCGTGGTAGAGGGTCAGGATGCCAACGCGCCTATCACTTCTACAAAGGGGCGCTGAGACGACCGTGACCAGGCCCTCAGCGACAGCGGGCCTGTAGCCAATCGAGCCGTCAGGAGCCTGGCGAGCATCAGGAATCAGGAATGGACGGGCAGTACTGGCAAAATGATTTTCCATCAGATCAGGTCGTCCAAGCGCCTCAACTTTCTGAAGCAGATTTGGAGCAAGCCCTACATTTGTCACATGCTTCAACCCATGATCACCCACGTAGAGGCAAAGCGAGGCAAGATGCGTGTCAAAAACCGAGGCGGTTTCACCAAGCACTCGCTGCAAGGCAACATCCGGCTCAGCAGACGCGACGGCAATAGCTGATATGCGCGCAAGAGCATCTGCGTGCCGGGCAAACGTTCCGTCGGGGGGGCGCCGGGAGCCGCTGCCTCGCTTACTGCCTTTATGAGTTGTAGATTTATCGGTATCAGACATGTGGAACTCTGTAAATCAGTATGTTGCGGCATCTGAGATTATCTCTCATCTTCCGTGTACTTCAATTCGGCACAGAAGCCTAGGTACTCTGGAAGCAAGAATCGAACCAGAAGCTAATAGTCCACGCGGAAAGAGATCACAATCAAGTGGTCAATGATCAGTACTGGTAGTCACTTGTAACTCGTAACCGCTCGCCAGCCACTTGTCTGCTATAATAAATCCATGCGAACGGACTATTTCAGCTACGAGCTTCCACCAGAGCTTATCGCACAGACGCCTGTTGAGCCTCGCGATCATTCGCGGCTCCTGGTTGTGGATCGAGCTAGCGGCAAGCTAGAACACAGGCGGTTTCATAAGATCGGCGAATATCTGCGCCCCGGCGATCTGCTCGTGGCGAACGAGAGCCGGGTACTCAGGGCGCGGCTCGTCGGGCGGAAAGTGTCTACAGGCGGCAAAGTGGAGGCGCTACTGCTCAGGCCGCTCCCACAGATTGAAGAAGAAGGCGGGGAGCCTGCTACCTGGGAGGCGCTTGTAAGCCCCGGCAAGAGCATACATGACGGCACACGCATCGGCTTTGGCGATCCTGCCGCCGGACCTTACCTGGAAGCCGAAGCCAGCCAAAAAGGAGAGCTAGGAAGCCGGATACTGCGCTTCAGCAGGCCCCCGGGCCCGATGCTAAGCTCTCTTGGGGCGGTACCTCTGCCTCCATATATCCATGAGCAGTTAAGTGACCCTGAGCGCTACCAGACGGTTTACGCTCGCGTTGAAGGTTCAGCGGCAGCCCCTACAGCCGGGCTCCACTTCACAGATGACCTGATAAAGAGCCTGGCGGCTCAAGGCGCAGGCTTCACAACTGTAGTGCTTCACGTGGGGCTTGACACTTTCAGGCCCGTGCATGAGGAAATTATCAGCGACCACCGGATGCATCGCGAGTGGTACCAGTTGCCCGCAAAAGCAGCGCAGGCAATCAATCGCGCCAAGGCAGAAGGAGGAAGAATAATTGCGGTTGGGACCACCAGCGTGCGCGTGCTCGAAACGGCGGCGGAAAAGCAGGGTATCTGCGGCGCAGGCCCCAAAGAGGTAGTGCCTGACGAGGGTTGGTCTGAGCTATTTATCAGCCCTGGATCCAGCTTCAGGCTGGTAGATGCGATGATCACAAACTTTCACTTGCCGCAAACTACCTTGTTGATGCTTGTCTCAGCCTTCGCCGGATACAGCCTTATCATGAAAGCGTACAATGAAGCGATAGGCGAAAGGTACCGCTTCTACAGCTTTGGCGACGCGATGCTTATTCTGTAAGGGTGGGTGTAAGAATAGACCTGATAGGGGGCAGCCATCTCCTACGCCCGACGGATAAAGCTGCGGGGCGGTGCTGTTACTCAGAAGGCATAACTTACCGGATATGGACACATCTACATTAGCTATATTCCTGGCTGCTACCCTTGCGCTTAATCTGACGCCGGGGCCTGATATGCTCTACGTGATTGCCCGCAGCGTCGGCCAGGGGCGGAAGGCAGGCCTTATTTCAGCCCTGGGGATAGGCACCGGCACCTTTGTACATATCTTTGCAGTAGCCTTTGGCTTATCAACTTTGCTGGTGTCGCTTCCCCTAGCATACGAAGCTGTGAAGCTCGTCGGGGCTGCCTATCTTATGTTTTTGGGGATGCGCATTCTACTAACCAGAAAGAAGGAGAGTGGCACGGAAGAAGTTAACCGAGACAGCCTCAGACGCATTTACAGGCAGGGGGTTATCACCAATGTACTCAATCCTAAGGTGGCGCTCTTCTTTATCGCCTTCATACCACAGTTCGTTGACCAGAGTCGCGGGCCGTTCGCCTCGCAGGTTATCTTCCTCGGCGTCCTCTTCAACACATCGGGCGTGATAGTCAACTCCTGTGTGGCTCTCCTGGCCGGACTAGCGGGCAACCTGCTGGCGGTCCGGTCCGGCCTTGTCCGTGCACAGCGCTTCTTCACAGGTGGGGTCTTCATAGCTCTGGCGGTGCGCATAGCTCTCCTCGACCGTCGCTGACACCCCGATAACCACTGCCAAGACGCCGCGCCCCTACAAAAATATTCCCTCTGAGCACTCACCTTAAATCCTACACCTGGCAACGGCTTAAATACAAAGAAGGGAGAGTGCCCGGCACTCTCCCTTCTTTGTATTTTTACTTGCTGGTTTTACATCTTGAGGCGTGGGTCAAGCGCATCGCGCAAGGCGTCGCCCATGAAGTTGATGGACAACACAGTTATCAGGATCATGATGCCGGGGAAGAGAATCAGATAGCCCCGTATTTCCTCGAATGGGTTGATGTTGGTGATAAACTGCATATACTCGCGTGCGCCTTCGAGCATGTTACCCCAGGAGGGGGTCGGGTCGCGAATGCCGAGGCCCAGGAACGATAGAGACGACTCGGCGATGATGAAATCACCCACACCCAGGGTTGTCGCCACGATAATGGGCGCAAAGGAATTGGGCAACAGGTGGCGCAGGATGATGCGCCGATCGCTGGCTCCAAGCGCCCTGCTCGCTTCTATGAAGTCCAGCGAGCGCAGCGACAGAATTGACCCGCGCACCAGGCGACTTATACCCAGCCAGCCGAAGATTGCCAGTATTACGATGATAGTGATCACCGAGCCGAGGCCCCTGCCGAAAGTCTGGTCCATGATCTGCGATTGAGAAAGCATTTTTGAGGCGATCAGCAGGATCGGCAATGTCGGGATCGCGAGCATCAGGTCCACGAACCGCATCAAGATGGTGTCTATCCACCCGCCGTAAAAGCCGGAAAGCGACCCGACGAGGCCACCGATGAAAAGCACAATAAGGGCTGTAATCACGCCCACCGCCAGCGAGAAGCGCCCTGCGTAGAATAGACGTGTAAATACGTCTCTGCCGACATCAGTAGTGCCCAGGATGTGTATCCCCTTAGAGCTGGCATAGAACATGGGCCTGGTTGAAGTGATGTTGCCGTTGACTACCTGCGGGATCAGCGCCTCGTCATCTATGGACTCATAGGTGAAGCCTGTAGTTGCCTGCACGATCATCGGCACAAAAATGCAGGCCAGTACCAGGACAATAAGTGTGACCATACCAACCAGCCCTAACCTGTGCCTGCGGAATCTCCGCCACGTGATTGCTAACTGGCTAGCTTCAGCAGGAGCTAACCGCTCCTCTAATCGTGCTGCTGTTGTCGCCATTGCGTTATCCTCCTGTAGCGCGACGCGCTAGACCTGAAGTGTTGTTTTCTAATGCGTAAGACTATGCAACAGGCCCTCTGTTGCCACCGCGCAGGGACGGGTTTCAGCCGCCCCCTGCCAGAGTTCGGCTACTGTTCTTAGCTGTATCGGATCCTCGGATCAGCGAAAGCGTATAGCACATCGGCCAGGATGTTCGAGAGGATAATGAGAACAACGCTGATAAGCAAGAAGCCCATCACCAGCGGGATGTCGAGCACGGTCACTGCCTGAAAGTAGAGCTTGCCCATGCCGAAGTAGTTGAAAACTGTTTCGGTGATGATCGCGCCGCTGAAGAGCGCGGGTATGCCGAGGGTGATAATCGTGATAACAGGTATCAGCGCGTTACGCAGAGCATGCTTGAGAATTACCATGCGCTGCTGCAAGCCCTTTGCCCAGGCGGTGCGCACGTAATCCTGCTTCAGCACCTCAAGCATAGAGGAGCGTACGTAGCGCGAGAGGCCGGCTACGTTTATGAAGGTCAATACCATTACAGGGAGCACAAGATGGTAGAGCCGATCAATGACGTTATCATTGCCGGTATCTCCCGGCGGCAGGTATGGTAGCCAGGGGAACACAGTATTATGTAACTCCCTGGGTAGGATCGCCAGCAGGATTATCAGCATCAGCCCCATCCAGAAGCTAGGCATTGATATGCCGACGAAGGAGAACGCTGTCAGCGAGTAATCAAGCCGAGAATACTGTCTGATTGCGGAGATAATGCCGAGGGGCAGAGCTATCAGGATGGAGGCCAGGGTAGAGAGGCCCATAAGGGCCAGGGTGTTGCCTAGCCGGAGACCTAGGAGGCCCGCTACCGGCTTCTCAGTGTCAACACTGACCGAGTTGCCCAGGTTGCCGGTAATTATGCCGCTGCCCTTGATAATGCCAAAGAGGTTTATCCCCAGGGTCTTGGTAACTACGTTGCCATCCAAGCCGTAGGTAACTTCAGAAGTTTTGGAGGGATCGAAAAGCCAGGTGAGATAGTTGATCGGGTAAGGTTTGTCGAGGCCATAAAGCTGAGTGTAGTAGTCAATCAGCTTGGGGTTCATGGGCTTTCCATTCACAGCCTCAGCCTTCATCTGCCGTATCTGGTCCTTAGGCCCGCCCGGTGTGAGTATCAAGATTGAATAGATCAGGAAGGTGCTAAGAAAGAGCACCACCACGCCTTGTAACAACCTCCTGCTGATATATGTTGCCATTCTCTCTACCTCCAGTTAGCTACTTGGATGCTTTATTAAGTTGAGCTGAGCGCCGATTGTGAGTAGGCGAATTATACAGTTAACCACAGCTTGCGCACAGCTCAGGTTCAATATTCCCCTGAGTTTTTCCTTGCCGTCTTCATTAACACAACAGTACGGGTTATGAGGTTCACAGAATGGATTACAAAGGCAAGGAAGTTGCACAGGAGGCCAAATAAAGTGGTACGTTAGGTAATCGTGTTTTAGGAGTGGACCGCAGGTATGGTAGTATCGATGATCCATCGGCCATACTACAGTCAACCAGGCGGGGACATCCTGGACTATGTGAAAGCTACTCCGGCCCTGTAAGAGGGCGTATGTAGTCTGGCTCAGTCTGAGGTTGGGCTGTTTTCTCGCTCGGTATGTCGCGAGGCGTAGAGCGCTGGTTGGAGGTGTCGAGAGGCTCTATTGAGACGCCGAGGTCCTCACCCGTCTTCTGCTCTAATCGCAGGCGCGGGTCCACATATATCCGGCCAGGAGATATCTGCTGGCCCGCCACAGGTAACGCCGGCTCCGTGGCGGCTGGAGACGTCGGGCGCTCTACTACCGGGCTGGTGGGTGCAACGCTGCCGGCGCTCTCTCCGACCATGTTGCTTCTATGTAATGTTACCTCATGGCTATTATCCAATATCTGCATCATCCCTGGCCATGTAGCCAGCATGAGGAGCGCTGTTACCAGCCCGCCTGATAGAATGCGCCCGGTCCCCGCTCCGGCCATGCCCCGGTAGCGTACAGCCAGACCTCGGCCAAGCTGCCCAACGATTCGTTCCATTCTCGTCTTGAGGCTGATCCTGCTGCGCTTCGCTTCTTCTTCTTTGTAAAGATGTATGGCCCTGAGGACCTGTGGGAGAACGTCAGAAGACGGCTCCTCTTTGCCGTACTCAGCTTGAAGAAAATAGCGCAGTTGAAGATCGAGCAGAGCTTCGGTGTAGGCGCGGTCGTTCAGCTCTGCGCCGTCGGCCGTTGTCTCTCCAGGAATTAGCTTCCGGCTGATTCTGATTATGAAATCTGATATTTGTATAGCGTGCATATTGCTGTCTTGGTATTTGTGTTATATAGCGTGAATATTGTTTGCCTTTGAGAGATACAAGGGCGCACATATGTGCGCCCTTGTATCTTTGTCTTGCCGCATCTTTCGACCCGGCAACGCTATCCTCCGCAGGGGTGAGTTATACTCGACCCCTGCAGATGGCTAGTCATACGCTTTATTTGAAGGTCCACTGCGTGGCGTTGAAGGTCGAAGCGTACTGGCTGTTGGCCTCTTTGAAGTTCTGGAGGCTGGCGCGCACTACTTCGATGTTGGCTTGCTGTACCAGCGGGATAACCACCACGTCGTTGGCGAGGATCACCTGGGCCTGAGCCGAATAGAGGGCTACCTCAGCCTGGCTGGCCGAAGCGTTGTACAGACCGTTGGCGGTATCCAGGGCCTTGTTGCAGTACTGCTGGTTGTTAGCGCCTGCGAAGGTCGTCGGATTCCACTGCTGGTCGCAGGTCCAGCTGCTGAAGTCACTGTCAACAGCGCCGATGTAGGCGAACTCGGCCAGCTTGGTTGTGCCGTTGGCTCGCGGGTCGGTGTTGTCACCGGCGAAGAAGACGTCTGCTCCGTAGTTCTTGGTCTGGGCGTCTACACCGATAGCCTTCAGGTCAGCCGATACCAGGGCCTGGTTCTGCTGGCGGGTGGCGTTGGTGGTGGTTCCGTACTCGAAGGAAAGCTTCACACCATTCTTCTCGCGGATACCATCAGCGCCCACTTTCCAGCCTGCATCATCAAGGAGCTTCTTGGCGTTGGTCGGGTTGTAGTCGTTGTTAGGCAACTTGTACTTGGCGGCCACGTCCGGGAAGTTCTTGGCGAAGTCAGGGTTATCGAGAGAGTGGAATGCGACAGGCGGGACAGTTGAGTTCATCACGCTGGCCGATCCCTTGTACACCACGTCGGCGACGCGCTTGCGGTTGATGCCCTGCATGATTGCCTGGCGAACCGCCAGTTCCTTGAATGGGGCGTATCCGAAGTAGAAGTCGAGGTGCTCCCAGCCGAAGGCCGGGCGGCTCACGACCTTGTAACCTGCGGCCTCGATACCTGCTTTGTCGGCGGGTATGTTCTTGAAGCCTTCGGAGAAGATCATGTCAAGATCGCCTGTCTTGACCTGTGCGATCATCTGGTTCAGGTCAGTGATGAACTTGATCCTGATGGTCTTGATTGCGGGCGGGGCGGTCAGGTTGTACTGGTCGTTAGCGACAAGCACCATCTCCTGCCCCTTGTTCCAGCTCTGAACCTTCCATGCGCCAGCGCCTACAGGCGTGGTGCCGAATTGGGAGGTCCTGATCTTGTCTGGAGGGATGTTCGCCAGCGCCTTGCTGGGGTAAATGCCGCCGATTTCGGAGTAGGTAAGGGAGCCTGCAGGCTTGCTCGCGTCTATGTACACCTTCAGGAAGCCGTAGTTTTCCTTGTCGGGGAGGCTGTTGTAGTAGGCCTTAAGCCCATTGAGTGAGCGGTAGTTGTAGATAACCGTGTACTTGTCAGGGTTGTCTACATTCTCCAGCTTCTGATACTCGGAACGACTCACCACCGGAGATGCGGGGTTCATGACGAGCTTGAAGTAGAAGAGCGCATCATTGGAGGTAATTTCGCTGCCGTCCGACCACTTGATCCCCTGGCGAAGCTTGTACTTCACAACCAGGTGGCGGTCGTCGCCTGTACCTACATAGTATGCGCCGCCATTCTCAAGGGTGGGCACATACCAGGCAATCTCAGGGAAGGGAGTCCCGTTGTCATCGCGGTATGTGAGGCCCTTGTCGGTGAGGGCAAGTATGCGGGTGGTGATAGCGGCGTTGTTGAAGACCGTCATGTCCTGCGGTTCCTGCTGGGAGCCGATTACCATGGTGGTCTTGCTGGTGCCCTGGTTGGGTACAGGGGCTATAGGCAGCGCGTCAGCAGCGACAGGGGTTGCCTTGTACTGCTGTACACCGAGGAGGCCCAGCTCTACTTCGTAGGGCGCTGCTTTCTCAGGGTGCAGCTCGAAGCGGTTGCGCTCGAAATACTGCACAGTGTATGTCTTGCCGTCTGTGGCAGATACTTCCTGGAACTGCTCGCTCAGCGGGTAGCCGAACTGGCTCAATCCGCCGTACTTGTTCCAGTATTCCAGGATTTTGCCTGAAATTGTGTGGCGTGTCTCTGGGAACCACAGTTTGGTGGCGCTCAGGTCGCCCGGCTTGTCTACGCCTACGAAGGGCGCATCAGCTGGGTTGCGGGGCTGCTTTGTAGCGGGGTCTATCGAAGGGCGGCCCTCAGAGAGAGTAGCTCCCAGGCGGCCTAGCAGCACGTCATAGGGCGCTTTGTTCTCAGGGTGCGCTTCGTAGCGTGCGCGCTCGAACCACTGGGTCTGATATGTCTTGCCGTTCTCTGTTGAGATTTCAGGGCGAACATCTGTGATAGCAAGTCCGTTCACATAGGTGTTGCTCTGCTCGCTGCCCTGTGCGCTCCATACCTCCAGGAAGCGGCCTGACACTGTAAAGTTGCCGATTTTACGGGATGCGCCCTGGGCCGCCGCTGGCTGCGACGTGACCGGAACGAGCGATACCGCCATCGCGCCGATTACGCCTGCGTAAACGGCTATACGGCCAATACCGTGTTTGGATTTGTTCATTATCTCCTCCTACCTAAATCGGCGTAAAGCCAAAAAGGTAATGTAAAAGCTAAAACCTCACACGAAAATCGTTGTGAGCCGCCACATGGGGCTGTGACAGGTCAGCTATGGCATGGCGTGTTGCTCTAAAATACGCCTCGCCCCTTTCTCTATCTGACACGCTACGCTTTGCGCTGGCTCCTTGTACCCCTACAGGAGCCGGTGTCCGTTCCCACCCCCCTTCTAAGTAAATTTTGTTCCTTTTCTGCCCAATCTTCAGTTTTTACATATGGTATTGCACAACCTCGCTTTTGTAAGCGAGCGCCTCTACGCATATAAAGTTGATGGTACCACATTTTGCATAGAAAGGCAAGACTCGCAGAAGTTGTGCAATGTCACTGCTGAGGTTTCGCAGTTGCGCCACTGACCCTTGCACATATATACACAACGAAAATGGCAAAAAGGTTCATTATTGTAAGTGTTCAGAGTTGGGGTGGCGCAATCTTCTTGGGGTATCCGTGCGGGTGTTGCGCCAACTACCCTTACGTACCCTCACCCCCAAACCCCCTCTCCCACGAGGGGAGAGGGGGCTTTACTCCTGCTGAGTGTACGGGGATACAGATGTTCTCCCACAAGGGGAGAGAGGGCTTTACTCCTGGCTCTTCCCAAGAAGAAAGCCCCCTCTCCCTTCATGGGAGAGGGGGTTTGGGGGTGAGGGCGGGTGAGGGCAGGTGAGGGAGCAACACCTCCACAGCTTCTCCTTCAAGATTGCGCCACCCCAGCTACTGATCCCTGATCCCTAAGGCTAACGTTGACTACCCCGCCTCCAAGTTGTAAACTGAGCAGTATCTTCAGGAGTAACCCTATGCAGGAGAGATTTGATGCGCCAGAATATTGACGTACACCTCTACATGGAAAGGGGCATGTACGAACGGCTGGTTGACCAGGCACAGGAGATGGGCGTGCCACTCAGCGCGGTGGTGCGCGACGCAGTTGTGCAGTACTTCGCCAATATACCTGAAGCGCCGGATCGTTCCCAAAACACGCCTCACCCAGACGACCCGATCTGGGAGCTGCCGGCTCTCAGCGAGGCATACAGCGCGCTTAGCGCGGGCGATAACAGCGCGCAGAGTGACGGGGGCATACGCTGATGGCGCGCTCCATTTTTGTCAACACCAGCGGCTGGCTTGCCCTCTACAACCCGAACGATCCCAACCACGAAGCCGCTCGGCAGCTATGGGAATATCTACGCAACCAGCCCGTGCGCCTCGTGACGACCGACTACGTGCTCGATCAGGTGTACACGGCCTTCAAAGTCTTCGGCTCGCTCCACGCTGCCCAGGCTTTTCATGCGCTCATAACCAACAGCGCTATCCTACGTCTCTTCATGGCCGACAGTGTAATCTTTGATCGTGCCTGGAAGGTTTTTGTGGATGATGAGCAACCACAGTGGAGTTTCACCGATTGCATCAACTACTCTGTCGTGCAGTACATGGGAATCAGCGAAGTATTCACCTTCGACCCCACCTTCACCGCTCCCGGCCTCGCCAGGATACCCGCCCAGGCCGAGTGAACCGCAACAGCTGAGCCTGTTCCCTGCGGCTTACAAGGGCAGACTTTTGCTCCAAGCTCAATGACCCCCACATCGTGGTACCTGAGACGGAAAAGTGGAGATCACAGAGAGTGCCAGTGTTTAGCGGGAGCTGGGTTCCTGCCGATGGAGGTCTAGCTTTGCTGCTTTTTACTCTCCTTTCGAGCCTGCTGCCCTGGCACCAAAGTTGCTTCGCAATACAGCTTGCGGCTTCGCAACTGTGGGGTCGCGAGGAGTCCAGAACCGAAGAGTTCGCAGCACGGGAGCAATATAGAGAAGATTAGCGTCACACCGCCACACTCCGTTCTGAGGCTACCCTCTGCGCCCCGCGCAAAGGCCCCATAATACCCACGCACTGCTTTACAGGTGGGCCAGAGCAGACAGGGGAAGATGGGGAGGGAGGGAGGCGCGATGCTTACGGTTCTTGTAGTGGATGATGAACCCGCGACGGTGAACCTACTACGAGAGCTTCTCGAGGAATGCGGCTACAAGGTTTTATCGGCCAGTAATGGGAAAGATGCTCTTAGCCACCTGCTAAATGGAGCCCCGGTCGATATCATCGTGACTGACCACAGGATGCCTGTTATGGACGGTCGCGACATGGCTAACCTTATCCAGCACGACTCCCTCTATTTGGCACATCGAGCCATTCCAATAGTGTTGATAAGTGCCACAGCAAGCGCGAATGGCAACGGCTATTCCAACTTCGCCGCCTTTGTGCGCAAGCCATTTACACTTGACGCTATCCCAGAGATCGTAGCGCGGCTTATCGGTACTCCAGATCACTCCGGCCCAGATCAAGACGGCGGTCGGTAAATGCTACTTGTGTCACCAGACGCAAGTGCGGACTACACACGCCGCGTGTAGCTCGCAATCACTCTTAGCCGGGTGCTTCAAGGGGTGCGCTAATGCCCATCGGCACCGACAGGCAGAAGGTAGCGCCCGCACCAGGCGGGGACTCGACCGTAACTGCACCTCCATGCGCGTGGGCGATACCCTGCGCCAGGTAGAGCCCCAGCCCCAACCCTGCGGAGCTAGGGCCCGGGGCGAAGCGCGTGAAGAGCTTCGGCATCAACTCGGGGCTTATGCCTGGCCCCTGGTCCTTCACGGCAATAAGTGCCCACTCTCCGTCCTCTCGCTTCTCAGTTGCAACTGTCACATAGACGGGTGCGCCCTCCGGTGAGTGTCTGACCGCGTTTGTAACCAGGTTCTCCAGTGCCTGGCGTATCTTGTCTTTATCAACGTCAGCTTGCACTCTCCCGTAAGATCGCGCCTCCACGGGGCAGGCAGGTGTACCGAGGGCACGGGCGATATCCTCGGCCAGCGCCACCAGGTCGGTGCTGTGCCGGGCAAGCTGGAATATGCCCTGCTCCAGCCTGCCGAGGTCCATGAGGTTCTGCACCAGCTTCTCGATGCGCTTGACGACGCTGCTTATCTCATCGGCGTCACGCCGATAGCTCTCCTGCCCCTCTCTGGAAGCTTTGCGTCTAAGGAGCTGTACCCTGCCGGTGAGTGGCGTCAGGTAGTTGTTCAAGTCATGCCCGATGATGGTAACCATCTCCTCAGCAGCGGTGCGCTTGGCCTCTTCGGCAGCATCGCGGCGGATCTGCTCGATAAGCTCGGCCCTGTGGGTGATGATCCCTATCCACCCGGCTACCGCCTCCATGAAGTGCAGGTCGTACTCAGTGAAGGCGTCAGGCTGCTGGCTGTCCACCTGTACCACCCCACGAAGCTCTCCGGCCACGTACAATGGCACAGCGATTACCGACTTGATGCCCAGGCCTCCCACGGGGTCCTTGACGCCGAGAAGCTCCTCGGGGTCCTGGTCAGCATGCCCTGTTATGTGGGACTGCGCGTTTATGTAAACCTGCACACTGCGTCCGCCGTTGGCAAAGGGCATGCGGTTCAGGCCCAACTCCAATTGCCGTCTGGAAAGGGGCTTGTGGCTCACTCCCATCGCTACGAGCGAGTTGGTGGCAGGCTCGTACAGGAAGATGTCAACTTTGTCCGCACCTACAGTTTTGGCAACCAGGTCGCTGGCCTCATCCAGGGCGGACTTTACATCCAGGGCCTCTATGGCCAACAGGTGCTCGAGCGTGAGCAGCAGCCAATGCTGAGCGGGTTGCTGGCTTTGTGCCTGTTGCACCCCCTGTCCGGGCTTTGTGGGCCGGGACTCAGTGCCTGTGGCCAACGCGCCATCATGATGCGGGTTCGTGGAGCTTCCATGAGCTACCTGGCCGATTTTATCCATGCGTTCTGACATTAAAATACCTCCCTCCTAAGCCTGCATCTGAAGTTGGTGAACATAAGTACGGTCCACCCTGGTTGCGCTCCTCCTCTGGTGAACGATAGCTCAGGTCGGCATCATAAACAGCGACAAGCACGGCCTCTTCTCAGGCGCCTTGCCTGAGGGTGATGAGGCACAAAGTCATTCTGGGACGCCGGGACACTCCTCCATTAAAGGCACGTCATTGTGCCGGTCTGATATGTTCTATTAGACCACTTGTGGTAGCCTCTTCACCTCTGTAAATGACCGTAGATAGGGCAGCAAAAACCCGTAGATTTCTCTAGGGGTCTACTGTGGGAATGTACGTGTTACGCACCTGGGATTATCCCTGCGGATGTGGTGATTGGCCTTTCACCTATTCCAGAGCAGGGCCGTGCTCCATGGCGTAACGCACCAACTCGGTCTGATTGTGGAGCTTCAACTTACGCATCAGATTCGTCCTATGCGTCTCGGCAGTGCGGGGGCTTATAAATAGGCGCCCACTGATGTCGGCGTTGGACAGCCCTTCGGCGGTCAACTGCAACACCTCGCGCTCTCGTGCTGTAAGCATCTTGTAGGTGTCGAGCTGGGAACTCCCGTCTCCAGCCCTGTGGATGTAGGCGTCAATGGCTCGCTCGGTGAGGGGAGGGCTCAGGTAGCGCTGCCCGGTCGCTGCCGAGCGTACTGCCTCCGCCAGGCTGCTCGTAGATGTACCTTTGAGCACATACGCCGTGGCCCCGCTCCGCAACGCTTCGAGCACATATGGTTCGTTGGAGTGCATGGAGAGCACCACCACATGGGTTTGGGGGGATCGCTGTCGCACGCGTTTTGTCACTTCCAGGCCGTTGAGACCGGGCATCATCACGTCCACAATCAGCACATCCGGCTTGAGGAGCTCTACTATCTCCAGGGCAGCAAAGCCGTCGTCGGCCTCCCCCACCACCTCGTAATTCAACTGCCCCTCCAGGAGAGAGCGCAGCCCCTGCCTCACAATGGGGTGATCGTCGGCCAGTACGATCCTGGTCACGCCTCGTCCCTCCCTCCTTCGTCTGAGCCTACATTGATACTGTGGCAGTGGCT
>JADMIH010000293.1 GCA_015478675.1 Chloroflexota bacterium
CTTTGCGCGCAGCCGAGCAGGACAACGTGCCCGTTTATGTGCTCAAGAGCAACACGCTCATACAAATACAGTCTGCTCTGGCCAACATCTTTGACGTGGCCCCGCAGGCCGATCCTATGACCAACGCGATAGAAGAGGCAGAGGAGGCGATTGTTCAGGTAATGGAGACAGCAAACGCTGTTGACCTAGCACCGCAGGCAGCCCACATACGCCGCTTGCAGCACCAGATAGCCGAGCGATATAATCTTGGCTCGATCAGCCGGGGCAAAGAGCCTTTCCGTCGAGTGAGAATCTACAGGCAAGACTAACAGTTTACCAGAGATGCAGCCAAGAGAGGACAGCCAATCCCGCACCCGGCGGTTGTAACCGCCGGGCTATACCATAGCCCTACCTCCAGGAGCAACCGCACAGATGAAACCGATAAGGAACTCAGCTAAGGCCCTTATAGTAGACGGTGGCAAGGTGTTGGCTATCAAGTTGAGCGATAAAGATGGTTTCTGGTATACACTACCAGGCGGCGGGCAAGAACCGGGCGAGGACCTTCATGCTACTCTTAGACGAGAATGTCTTGAGGAAGCCGGCATCGAAATAAAAGTCGGCGGCCTGGTCTTTGTGAGAGAGTATATAGGCAAGAACCACGAATTCGCTGACCGCCATAGCGATTATCATGGAATCGAGTTTATATTCGAGTGCAGCCTGGCCGAGGGCGCGAAGCCTCAAACCGGCTCACTGCCCGATGTCGGGCAGTTGGCTGTGGAGTGGCTGGAGCTAGACAAAGTTGACAACTACCGCCTGTATCCGCTAGCATTACGGCCATTGATAAAGCGGATCAGGGAGAGGCGAGCGGCGGTTTACATGGGAGATGTTAATTAGAGCATCCCGGTTAGTGTGCTCCCACACCAAGGTGGAGAATAAGAGGTTATGAAAGCAATTATCGCGGTTGTCCAGGGGCAAGATACGGTCAAGGTCAGCCATGCGCTGCGGCAGAACAGCATACCCTTCACCACAGTAGATAGCACAGGAGGCTTCCTCCGCGAGCGCAACTCTACCTTCCTGATGGGCATCCAGGACGAGAACCTGGAGAATGTGATAAGCGTGCTGTCGGCCAACTGCCGCACCCGCAACGAGTACGTCTCCTCCTATCCTTCGGCCTTCGACCCCGCCGAGTTCTACATGCCCCGCCCCATAGAAGTGCAGGTAGGCGGCGCATCAGTCTGGGTGCTGGACGTAGAGCACTTTGAGCCGCTATGAGTACTGAGGACTGAGTAACTTTAGCACACTCAGTCCTCAGTACTCAGCCCTCATTGCTCATTGCTTGCACATGTGTATAATAGAAAACTGTAGGCGGCTATAGCATGGCAATGGCCGCTTCTGTGTGATATAAACCGGAAGATGCGCCAGGTTGCCCTTGTGCGCCTATTCCATACTGAGGACCAATAATGACGGACATCCTGAATCAAGTAGCTGTTTATTTACAATTTATCCTGGCCTGCGCGGGCGCTTATCTGGCAGCCCTCTATTTTGCATCTATAGTCTGGACCTTCCGCGACGTGACGGCACGAACCCGCGACATATTCTCTATCGCCCTGGGCCTCGGCCTCGTAATTCTCATACCCTTTGCGGGCATCCTCCTGTACATGGTGCTGCGCCCCAAAGAGACCCTCTCGGAAGCATACGAACGCGCCCTGGAAGAGGAATACCTGCTGCAAGACATCGAAGACACCGAAATCTGCCCTTCCTGTAAAAGGAGGGTCAGCCAGGACTTCCTCTACTGCCCCCACTGCCGCACCAAATTGCGCGACGAGTGCGAGAGCTGTGGCCGCCCGGTAAGCGTGCGCTGGGCCGCTTGCCCCTACTGCGGCAAGCAGTGAGGAACAAGGAGTGAGGAGTGAGCGATACGTGTGGTAAGGCTATTCACTCCTCGCTACCATCGGGGCCATGTGGCGGTGGCCTCTTCCCTTAGCTTCACATAGCTGTCATACCGTGATGGATATATATCGCCACGCTCCAGGGCAGAACGCACAGCGCAGCCCGGCTCCGCAAGGTGGGCACAATCTGAGAAGCGACATTCGCCCAGGTAGGGGCGGAACTCCGGGAAGCAGTGGGGCAGATCATCGGGGGGTACCATCCACAACCCCACTTCTCGCAGGCCGGCAGTGTCGGCCACCGACGCGTCACCAGAGAGCTTGATCAGGAAACCTCCTACCGTGGTGTGCCTCCCTTTGCCATAGGCAGCGCTCACCAGACCCACCTTCAGATTGAGGCCTGGATAGAGGGAGTTGAGCAGGCTGGACTTGCCGACGCCAGACGGTCCCACAAAGACAGACTCCTTGCCCGCCAGAGCGCGGCGCAATTCACTCAGCCCTTCCCCGGTGCGCACGCTGGTGTAATGCACCACATAGCCTGCCTTTTTATATGGCTCAAATAGCTCCTCGACCTCACGGCGCTCCACAAGGTCAACCTTATTGATGATGATTTGGCCTTGCAGGTCGTTGGCTTCGACCACTACGAGAAAGCGGTCCAGCGTCGCCAGATTAGGTTCGGGGCTCGCGGCGGCGAAAACTACCATCACCTGATCAACATTAGCGATCAAGATTTGCCTGCGGGAAGCGGAACCGGCGGCGCGGCGCGCCAGCACACTCTTGCGTGGCAGCACGCCGCTGATTATCTGCCCGCCACTCCGCTCCTCGATGCTCACCCAATCACCCACCGCGGGCGGATCCTCGGTGAAGAGCTTGCCCCGGATTGTCGCTTGTACAGTACGGTCACCCATCTGCACGGTAGCAACATCGGCGTACAGGCGGATTATTTGTCCCCTATTCTCGAAGCGCCATTCAGCCACGCTCGAACCTCATTTTGACCGCTTTTCTGACATCTACAAGTGCAATAATCACCCCAACACCTGCTCATCATAAGCAAGCCTGCATCCGAACGATTATAGCACCGCCGAAGCACGCGTCAAATGCCGGGCACAAGGTAAC
>JADMIH010000037.1 GCA_015478675.1 Chloroflexota bacterium
CCTGTGAACTATGCGGCCGGTTCCCCGGCCACAGGCGTGTTGGGCACGCCGACCGGGGCTGGATTAACATCTGCTTACGCCAGTAGAACAAGCATCGTGCTGCCCGCTGTGCTGCCCGCAACGCGAGGAGCTTCGGCACAGCTCGCCATATCGCCAACAGTGCCGAAGCCACAGCCCTTTGGCAGCAACTTGCCTATCACAGCGCTATCCAGGCATGCAGCACAGGGTATGATCGGGCAATCTTCTCGCCTGGCCAGCCTGGCTCCGACTGCCTCGCCGCAGGGTGTTACGGCGTTCGTACCCGCAGCGACACGGCCTTCTATGGTCATGCGCACACCGCAGCAGATGTCCTCCACACTTGCCCCTTATGTTGCAGAAGATAGCAGCGCCGATCTGTTGATGGATGCTGGTGAGGTCGAGACGCTGCTGCATTCACTTTACGCGCCCGATCCTATGGGCCTCGATATGCCTCTCGCTATTCCTTACACCGGCTTTGCATCTGCACCGGAAGAGATTGCTTACCCACAGCAAGCAGGAGCGGATCAGCTATTCGGCGGCTACGCAGCGGAGACGAGCGTTTCTTCGACAGATGAAGAGTGGGCGGCAGCAGATCTTGCCTTCCCTGAGCCTCGTGAGCAGGTAGGCTGGCCTGTGCCCTCGCGCAGCGAGCGGTCAGCCGCAGCAACTATTACCGACTACTCTTGGGGTCCAGGCAGCGACGATGCAGCTTCGAACGAGGCCTCCGTCTGGGCCGACGTGGTGGCTTCGGCAGTCGACTCCGGCCCGGGCATCAGCGCACCTTCTTACGCGCCCGCCCTGGCGCTTGCGGGCGACGAGCGCGCGCAGGGCCAGCCATCACAGGGTGGCGGCGGAGGCGGAGGAGGCGGCCAACAAGAAGAGCAAAGGACTGCTGAGGGCAGTAAGCCCGGCCCCGATCCAGCTGAACTGGACGCATTAGCCGATACAGTCTACGACATCATACGCAGAAGGATAACAGTGGAGCGAGAGCGTTATCTCGCTTGATGCACGGGGCAGATGCACGGGGCAACGGTGGATAGGAGATAAAGATCATGTCAGATAACACACAGGACAAGGCGTACATAAAAGACCTTATCAGCAACGAAGAGCTTGAGTGCGTCTTCAGGCCCAAAGAGTTTACCTTCTCCAAGAAGAACGACTGGACCCCGGGCAAAGTGGTTGGCGCGCAACTTCAGCCGCCGCAGTTTACCGGCAGCGCGCCAATGGAGCTTCAAATGGAACTCCTCTTTGACACTTACGAGGCGGGCACCGACGTTCGAGAGAAAACAGGCAAGCTCTGGAAAATGATGAAGCTCTCCGAGCAGCGGCGCGACCCGAACACAAATACCAGCGAGCCGCCGCACGTAGAGTTCCGTTGGGGCGCGTTCTACAGCTTTAAAGCTGTGATTACCACCCTTTCTGAGAAGTTCACCTTGTTCCTCTCAACGGGTGTGCCCGTGCGCTCGCTGGTTTCCGTGCGCTTCTTGCAGGCGCAAGATATTGAAAGATGGCCCGCGCAAAATCCAACTTCGGGAGGGCGAGAGGGCTACGCCATGCACGTCGTCAAGCAAGGCGAGACGATAGATTGGATCGCCTTCGCTGAGTACGGCTCAAGCAATGCTTGGCGGCAACTGGCGGATGCTAACCATCTTGATGATCCCAGCAATTTACAGCCAGGCCAACGTCTCTTGATACCACCGCTGAACGACTAGGCGCGAACCCAGACGTCACTTGCAAATCGCAGCCGAAGAATGATCCGGCAAAATAGCTATAACTAGAAGGACCTGAGAATGCCGCAGCGCACAAGCCATATAGACCAGATGTACGTGCAGTGGACCGATGGGGACCTCAGCGGTTCATTCACCGACCTGGAGCCGCGCCTTGTCGCCAATATCACAAGCGTTGAGGTGGACGACTCTCTATACCTGCCCGACATGTTCATAATTCACCTCCTCGACCCAGACTTGAAGATTCTCCAGGAGGACTTTTTCAAGCTGGGCCGCAAGATCAAGATTTCGGTGGGTCCGAGGGATACAAACACCCGGTACGAGATCATGCGCGGCGAGATAACCTCAATAGAGCCTGAGTTGAACGCAGAAATCCGTTCTACCCTTACGGTCAGGGGTTACGACCTGTCACACAAGATGAACCGCACCAGGGTGGTGACTACCTACCAGAACGTGACGGACTCTGACCTTGCCACCCGCCTGGCGAGCCAGTCGAGCCTGACAAGCCAGGTGACAGCCACATCCATTGTCTACCCCTATTTGATGCAGGCAAACCAGACCGATTGGGAGTTCTTATCAGAGCGTGCCCAGCGTATAGGATATCGCCTCTTCGTTGAGGGCAAAAAGTTGCACTTTGAGCCACCCCCTGCATCACCTCCTGAGATACCACTCGTGTGGGGAGAGACACTGGAGCGCTTCCGCCCCAAGCTGACGACCGTGGAGCAGATTACCCAGGTGACGGTGCGTGGTTGGGACCCCAAAACCAAGGCGGCCATTGTCGGCCAGGTTTCCAGCCCCACAAGCACCATGCAGAACCGCACAAACAATGGGCAGACAGGAGGTAGCACCGTATCGGCGGCTCACTCGCAACAACCAAAGGGCCTGGTGGTTGACATGCCGGTAGTGAATCAGTCTGAAGCTACCAAGATGGCCCAGGCATTAATGGACAAAACCGCCGGTGGCTTTATGGAGGGCGAAGGTCGGGCAGGGGGTAATCCTCAGATCCTGGCAGGCTCAGCCGTAAACATCAGTGGTGTCGGAGATCGCTTCAAAGGCAAATATCTGGTGACGCACGCCCTCCACCGGTACACCGCCGACGGATATAGCACCACCTTCTGGGTGAGCGGCGGCAGCAGTAGTCTCTCTCTCACCGGCCTCCTCTCAAACAATGGCGGCAACGGCCACGTGATGAACGGCAAGGGGGGCGAAAAGCCAACAGAGAAGGGGATCATGGTCGGCATCGTCACGAATAACAACGACCCCGATAACCTGGGCCGCGTGCAGGTGAAGTTCCCTTCGCTCGGCGACAACATCCAGAGCTATTGGTGCCGCCTGGCAAGCAGCATGGCGGGACCTACACGGGGATTCGCCTACTTCCCTGAAGCCAACGACGAAGTGGTAGTGGCTTTTGAGCATGGCGACCCGAGCAACGCATATGTCCTCGGCGCTGTCTGGAATGGCGTGGATAAACTCCCCAAGCCACTCTCCAAGCTGGTAACAGGCGGACAGACGATACGCCGTGTGATCCGCAGCCGTAAAGGGCACGAGATCACCATTGACGACAGCGGCGAGCCGACCGAGGGCATCATCGTCATAGACAGCACAGAAAAGAACTTTATGCAGATAAAGACCCTTGAGAACAAGATCATCATCACCTGCAAGGGCGACCTTGAGATCTCTTCACAGGAAGGCAACATCAGCATCAAAGCCACAATGGGGAAAGTAGATATTCAGGGGCAGCAAAACATAGGTGTTAAGAGCGACAACGGCAATGTGGCTATCGAAGCCAGCCTCGGCAATGTGGCTATTGAAGCCAGCGCCGGCAAGTCAACCATAAAAGGTCTCGCCGGCGTCGAAGCCACGAGTGACACCGGTGGGGCCAAGATACAGGGGATGACCACCGATGTGACCGCTACGGCCATGGTTAAGATACAGGGCAGTTTGGTCAAGATCAACTAGAGTCGGGGCACTCGGCTCTCAGCCGCGGTTTCACACGCCTTACAGATGCAGAGGCTCAGCAAGGAGCATACAGAGGATGGACAATGGAGATTTTCTTGGCAGCGGGTGGTCCTTCCCACTCAGGATCAGCCCTACGGGCGGGATCGCCCTCTCCAGGCACGAGTTCGATATAGATGAGGCGATCAGAATCATACTTAGCACCGCTAAAGGCGAGCGTCATATGCGCCCGCAGTTCGGCTGTGGCATACACGACCTGGTTTTTGCTCCCAATAACGCCACTACCGCTGGACTGGTAGAAACCTACGTTAGCGAAGCGATAGGCTGGTGGGAGCCGCGTGTAGAGCTACTCAAGGTGCTTGTGGAGACCGACCCTGATGAGCGCAACAAACTGCTCATCAACGTCCATTACCGCGTGCGCGCCACCAACGACATGCGCAACCTGGTTTATCCGTTCTACCTGATAAGATCCGAGTAACATAGATAGATGCGACTTTCATAAGCTACATCGCGGCGACTGATACTTATATTAGAATTGCGGAGTGAATAATGGTATTGCCCGTTCCTAAGCTGGACGACCGCACATTTCAAGACCTGGTAAATGAGACCAAGCGCCAGATACCGCGCTACTGTCCTGAGTGGACGGACCACAACGTCTCTGATCCAGGAGTGACGCTAATTGAGCTATTTGCTTACATGGTGGATATGCTTCTCTACCGTATAAACCGTGTGCCTGAACGCAACTACGTCAAGTGGCTGGAGATGCTCGGACTTAAGCTGGAGCCGCCTCGCCCGGCACGCACCGATGTGACCTTTTACCTCAGTGGACCTCAGCCCGATACCGTGACCCTTCCGGCAGGCACGGAAGTCGCCACCGTGCGAACCGAGTCGCAGCAATCTATAGGCTTTTCGACCGATGTTGACATGACGATCTACGTGCCAACCCTTTTCCAACTCCTTGTGAGCCGCGATGGGCAGAGCTACCACGATTACTTGCCCGCCCTGCGTAATCCTTCTCTCAACGTTGGCATATTCCAGGACCCACCGCAGCCAAACGATGCCCTTTATTATGGGTACCACGAGGACCTGCGCGGCCATATTCTGCGCCTGACCATAGACAGCCAGATCGAGGGTATAGGTGTTGACCCCAAGGACCCACCCCTCGTCTGGGAATGCTGGAATGCTGAGGCCCAGGAGTGGGTGCCACTCTACATGGAGTCGGACACCACAGGTGGCCTGAACAGGGGGGGTGAAGTGATCCTGCATGTGCCATATAGTGCGCGGCCTCGCGATATAGATGGGCGCGTGGCTTTCTGGCTACGGTGCCGGGCGACCGCCCCGCGCCCTCGCCAGCCCGCCTACTCTGCTGCCCCACGCCTGCGTGAGGTAGAGACAGTGTCCCTTGGTGGCATTGTGCCCGCCAGCCAGGTAGAACGGATTGAAAACGAAGTGTTAGGGCGCTCAAACGGCAAGCCTGGACAAGAGTGGCTGCTGAACTATCCGCCCGTCCTTGAGCGGCGACCTGACGAGGTGCTGCAAGTCGAACAAGAGGATGGCTCTTTCCTTGCTTGGGAAGAGGTGCCCGACTTTGGCGCATCACGCCCTGGCGATATGCATTACACACTCGACAGCCTGACGGGTATCATCCGCTTCGGCCCGGCCATACGAGATGCCGGCGGGCGCGAGCTGCAATACGGCTCTGTGCCGCCTCTAGGCAGCCTGTTGCGCTTCACCCGCTATCGGACAGGAGGGGGGACAAAGGGCAACGTTGGCACAAGCGCAATCAACGTCCTTAAGTCATCTATACCTTATATAGCCAGCGTCACCAATGGTGCGCCTGCTATCGGCGGTGAAGACGCCGAAACGCTGGAAATGGCTATGCTTCGTGGCCCACAGATATTGCGTGCTCGCTCGCGTGCTGTGACCACCGACGACTTCGAGTACCTGGCGATGCAGGCGACGCCTGAGGTATCCAGAGCGCGTTGCATACCACCTACGCCGGAAGAAGTAGCAGCCGCCAAAAGTGTCATCAAACTGCTGGTGGTGCCATCAAGCGGGCATACCGATACGCCTATACCGCCTGTAGAGTTGCGTCTCGGCGATCGGACGCGGCAGGAAGTCATGGATTACTTGAATGCTCGCAGGCTGATCACAGCTTTGTTGCAGCTCGACCCGCCGGACTACCGCTATGTTTGCGTAGAGGTTGACGTAAAGTCTCGGAAACGCATTAACAAAGATGCGCTCCAGGCTACTATCGAGCGCTCATTATATAGCTTTATAAATCCGGTTAATGGCGGGCCTGATGGGACCGGCTGGCCCTGGGAGCGCAACCTCTTTCAATCGGAGATTACAGCTCTCGTGCAAAGTGTTGATGGGGTGGAGTACGTGGAAGCGGTGCGCTTCTTTGTGGCCGACACAGCGACCGGCACTCGCTCCCGTGTTGAGGGAACGGTCACATGCCCACGTAACGGCTTGCTGGCCTCGTTCAGCCATATGGTAAACGTCAAATGAGTAATCGTATTACCGAGCTAACATCAGCCATATCGGTGGTGCCCGCTATCCCAACGGGTCCATTGACCAACGGCCACAAACCGCCTCTCTATGGTGATGGCAAGGAACCGGAGCCTTCTACCTACCTTGACTTGCTGCCTGCCATTTACTCAATGGATACCTTTGTTGGCCGCTTCTTGCGGATCTTTGAGGAAGTGCTCGACCCGATCTCTGTGATGGTTGATAACCAGCCTTACTACTTCGATCCTATGACCGCGCCGCTCGACTTGCTCGAATATATGGCGATATGGGTTGATCTTGACGAAGAGGGTGAGGACTGGCCCCTGCCCAAGAGGCGCGCGCTGGTCGCCGCCACCGCCGCGCTCTACCGTCTGCGTGGCACAAAAGCAGGGCTGAAACGTCACCTCGGCATCTATGCAGGAGGAGCGCCTTTTATACAGGAGCGCACTAACGGCTTCCGATTGGACCCTGATGCGCGCCTGGGGCTGAACACTTCGATAGGCGAGGAGCGCCAGCACGTCTTTACTGTCACCATCGCCGTGCCTGATCCCAGGAAACTGGACACTGACACACTGAAATCCATAATCGAGGCTGATAAGCCTGTTGAGACGAGCTACATATTGCGCGTCGTACAACTCGATATAAACAAAGAGAAGAAAAGAGGCAGGGCCGCAAGATAAGCCCATTCACACCGTTGTTTTAGATTAGCGGGCCGGGCGAATGCTTAGGCCCCCCGCCACTCAGAGAACCAGAGGAGTTATACAAATGGACAACGCCGTTCCCCGTGTACAACTAAAGCGGGTGAACCCGTTTATGGGCCTGATGATTGACGCAGGCACCTGGCGCGACTCGCATGATTACCATCGCGTTGCCGGGCAAGCGCACGCGCTCGCCATGCATGGCTGGGGTATAGTGACGGGCCTTGAGGTAGATGCTGCCGACCCTGCGGATCGCTCAGTTTGGATCAGGCCGGGCGTGGCGGTTGACCCCGAAGGGCGGCTGATTATCGTTGCTCAGCCCTTCCGCTACCAGATCACCAGTCAGGAAGCGGGACAGAGCTACCTTGTGCTGATGTTCCGTGAGATACCGACCGAGAATGTGATCTCCATCGAAGACGGCGCTGAGCAGCCGAGCAGGATCCTCGAAGCCTACGCTATCTACGAGCGTGACCGCCTCCCCGACCAGGCGCACGTTGAACTGGCGCGCATCCAACAAAGCGCAGGTAAGAAAGCGATCAAGGATGCTGCCGATCCGGTCTACCCCAAGCAAGATGAGATTGATACGCGCTACCGTGAACAGGCCGCTATTCGCCCAGGCCTGCGCACTACCCTCGGCATCTGGAAACCCGCAGATGTAGGCTCATCTCTTGTCCAGCACTTGCCAGGGCCAAAGCACCTCTTTGACGAGCTGAGCGCCAGCGTTGATTGGCGATTACGCCGCCGCGACCAGCCGCAGGGCACGGGTGACGAGCCTCTCGATTGCGATCTGTTGCTGATGCCTGTAAGCCCCAACACTAGCTTCAGCGACCCTGAAAAGAAGCAGCTGAAAGCCTTTCTTGATGGTGGTGGTGTGATGCTGGTAGAAGGCTGCGCCGCTGGGGGCGGGGACGTGCAGAAAGTATTTGCCCTCCTCGCGCAGGCCGTGGGTCGCAAGCCTCAGCCCGTGCAGCGCCAGCACCCTCTGCTTACTGCGCGCCATATCTTCGCAGCGCCTCCCCCGGGGGCTGCCGCCGGCCAGCTTATCGAAGCCGACGGACTGCTCCTCAGCACCGCGGATTACACATGCGCCTGGAATGGCGGCACGCCTGACAAAGCGATGAACCGCGGTGACATACGAACAGCCGTAGAGTTCGCGGAAAACATGTTAACTTACGCACTGGTGCGCCGGGGCAATGCCCAGCGTGCTCAGCGGAGCGATAGGAGGGGCTAAGATATGTCTACTCGCGTTGGCCTAACCACAGATGCGAAGTCAGTAGATATGGTCGCTGGCGGGGTCGGTTTAGTCCAGATCACGGTAGTGAACATGGGCAGAGTTGTTGACGCCTTCGACTTGCAAGTGCGTGGATTAGACTCAAGCTGGTACACACTGACACCGGAGCGAGTGTCGCTCTTCCCGGGGGCCAAAGCAGCCGCCGTCTTGCAGCTACGCGCACCTGCCGCTTCCCTGGCGAACGCGGGCACCTACACGGCAGAAGTTATTGCGACCTCCCGCGACGCCCCAACCGAATCAACCTCTGTCGCTGTGCAGGTTGTGATAGCTGCGCAAAGCGAGCTTTCCATTGCTATCGAACCTCAGCGTATTGTAGCCCGCCGCGCAACATTCACATCCACTGTGAGCAACGACGGCAATGTGGCTCGCGAAGTGGTGCTGCGGCCCACCGATGCTGAAGAGATGCTCCTCTTCTCCTTTGGCGCAGCCCGGCTTGCGCGGCTAAACGACCGTGCCCGTGCAGGGGGGAGTCCTGCAGCGCCGCAAACCAACATCTCGGTTGGCCGCCCTGTCGGAGAAAGCGTCCCTTCCGCAGCAACATCGGTGACAACCCAATGGAGCGCATCAAGCACGGAGGCTTCACAGGGGTACCTGACGCTCACCGTCCCACCCGCCAGCCGCGTGGACCTACCTCTCAGTGTGCAGACCAGGCGTCGCATCTGGACGGGGCGCGATAAACCGTTCAAGTTCGAAGTAGCCGCGACGCCGCCGGGGGTAGAATGGGAGGCGAGCGAAGCACGCAAAGCCAGCGCGGAACTGCTCTACCACCCGATATTCGCCTGGTGGTCGGCCATGCCCCTCCTTATGCGCCGCGTAGTGGGGGTACTACTGCCGCTGGTAATTCTGGGGCTGCTCCTTTATTTGCTGTTGAGGCCGCAGAACCAGCCGAAGATAGCGGCAAATACGTTGAATGTCGGCGCTACCCAGACCGCGCTGGCGTCAGCCGCGAGCGCCAGCCAAACTGCTGCCGCGCTCGCTCTGGCCGGCAGCGCGAGTGGCACGCAAACGGCACTGGCGCTGCTATCTAGCGCAGGCGCGACACAGACCGCAATTGCTGCCGCGAATACCGGCGGTACGCCCGGAACCGGGCTGGCCGGGCCGCTACGTATAGTGCGCTTCGACTTCGGCACGGGCGCTGACGGCGGAGTGCAGGTTTCGTGGAATGTAACCAATGCTCTGACGGTCACACTCAACAATAAGACGGTGCCCATTTCGGGCACCCAGGCTGTGGATACCACCTCTGACCAGGCGCTGGTCCTCTCGGCAACCAACGGCAAGGACGTGGTTACACGCAGCGGCGGCATTGTGCTGATGCGCCCCCCTGAGATTAAGAGCTTCGTGGCGGAGCCTGCTGAGACCTGTCCCGGCTGCGAAGTGACGTTGCGCTGGAACACAGTGCGCTCGGAACAAATAATGGTTGACGGCACGCCCGTACCCAATCAGGCAACTGCGGGCAGCATGAAGGTAAAGCCTTCTGATACCACCGAATACTTGCTGACAGCAAAGAGTGGCCTGGGACAGGTCGAGAGTAGTGTTACTGTGAACGTAAAGCCCGGCTTACCGACGCCATCACCTGCCGCGCCGTAGAGAATTGTTTACCGGTAGAGCGCCCGGCCGCGGGATGCGAATGCTAACCGCTAAGGAGACAGATGCCATCTCAAATTGAAATACAACTAGACAGAAGCAGCCTCAATCTGGCCCCTGGGGAAGCATCTGAAGTGCGCGCAACGCTCACCAATGCAGGTAGTGTTGTTGACGCCTACGTATTACAAGTCGCGGGCATTGATCCGGCGTGGTATACGTTGAGCGCCAACGAAGTACGGCTCTTCCCTGGGCAATCATCTCAGGTTGTGCTAAAGCTCAAGCCACAGGGGACGCAAGCGCTGGCGGGTGCGCATGGCTTCAGCCTGATTGCTACCTCGCGTGATAACCCCGCCGTACGTGCGGTTGCATCGGGAATGGTGACGCTGGCGGCAGTAGGAGGCGCGGGGGCCATCTCCCTTGACCTTGAGCCGAAGCGGGTGCGTGGTCGCAAAGGTGCTTACGCCATAACTCTTGCCAATGCAGGTAATGCTGCGCTGCCCCTCGTGCTCCTCGCCACCGACCCTGAAGAGGCCCTATCTTACACCTTCGGCACATCCCGCCCTGCGTCTGAGGCCCAGACACCACAAGCCCAGGGCAGCGCATCGGGCGCGTCGCAGCCCGTTGTGATGGGAAATCGGGTAGCCTCAGCTAACGGCAGCATCGAGCATGAATTGGAGATACCGCCGGGCGCCGCGATAGTAATGCCGATGGAGGTAACTCCACGCAAGCGAATATGGACCGGGCGTGAGCGCTCCTTCGCTGTAACTGTCGGCACCCACCCGCCGGGAGTTGAATGGGAGGTTACCGAGGCTCAGCGAGTACAAGGCGAACTTGTCTATAAGCCTGTTTTTGCGGCTCTTGCCGCGCTGCCTCTCACGCTACGCCGCGCCCTGGCGATAGTAGTCCCTCTGGCAGTGCTGGCCCTCCTCCTTTTCCTCCTTTTCAAGCCTAACGGCAGCAACATGCTTGCCGCGAACGCGCGCGCCACGCAAACGGCGCAAGCTGCGGCTGCATCGGCTGCCGCGCAGACAGCACAGGCCAGGGCCAATGCCGCGAGCGGTAACTCCGCAACCCAGACAGCGCGGGCTCTTGCTAGCAACGCCTCCGCCTCGCAAACCGCGCTGGCCCTGGCAACTCTTGGCAGTGCAGGATCTGCCGGGTCTCCATCAGTCCAGGATTTCGTGCTGGTAGTACCCACGCCGAAGGCTGGGCAGGGCGGCGCGCCTGTGAGCGACACACCCAATCTGCAATATAACGTTAGTTCGGCGCGTGATGTGCGTGTAGATCAATCCTCGTCATCAGCCAATTTACCCGGCCTCGAAACCTCCACATTGCTTGGCTACCAGCTTGTGGCAACGGGCACCAACGGCGTTACTACAGACACGCTGACAGTGCTGCTGATACGCCCGGCGGCGATCAACAGCTTCACGGCAAGCGCGACCTCTATTAGCGCGGGCCAGAGTACTGTACTTAAGTGGCAGGTGAAAGGCGCTAAATCTCTAACTCTCGATGGCTCCGCAGTTGCCCTCACTCCTACCGGCGAGGGAAGTGTTAGTGTTACACCGGGCAGCACGCACCGTTATATACTCTGCGCCACGAATGTCGTGGGCACCATTTGTACCTCGGTCAAGATAACGGTTCAGGGTGGCTCTACCGCTACAACGGGTCCCGCAACGGCCACTAAAACCGCCGGCATCGCGTCCGCTTCAGCCACTCTCACACCTGTCGCTACTCCCTGCCAGGTAGACAACTACCAGATAGGCCAGGGTACAGAGACAGCTATTATCAGTGGTACCACTGATATAGGTCTAAATTGTGACAACTGCACGACGACTATAGACTTACCCTTCCAGTTCAGGCTCTACGACAAGTCCTTTACGACGGCTATAGTTGGCTCAAACGGCACACTGGGCTTTGTAGCAAACGCCAACACTATCACCAACACCGCCCTCACAGCGCAAGGTTTCAATTATGCAATCATGCCGCAGTGGGACGATCTCACCACGTCAGGAGCAGGGCTTGGCGTCTTTACCTCGATTTCCGGGAGCGCACCCAACCGTATCTTCAATCTGGAATGGCGTGCTCGTTATCCGAACGGCGGCATCGCCAACTTTGAGGTGCGCCTATTTGAGAACTCGCCTTTGCAGCAATTTGACGTAGTCTATGGCCGTGTAGATGATGGAGGTAAAAGCAGCACGGTGGGGGTGGAGAAAACAGCAGGAAATAACTTCACCCAGTACGAATACAACAGCAGCGCTATTGATAGCGGCCTCGCGCTGAGTTTCACCTTGACTTGCGGCAATGGTGGCGCGGTTGATACGAGTGGCATCAATGTGCCGTCGAAGAACGCTTGTCTTCTGGGAAGAATTACCAATCCCATTGCTAACTCAACTTACCTTGCCGACAAGATCACTGTCCAAGCGGGCACGACAGTGCACTGGGCGAATATTGACAATAAGATACACACAACCACAAGCGTGAACGGCCTGTGGGATAGTGGCGCCCTAGCCCGGAACGAAGGCTTTGACTACACATTCACTACTCCCGGAACCTACACATACAGGTCAACTACAGACAGCAACCTGAGCGGAACAGTGGTGGTAGTAAGCTCGTGCGCCTCTCCCACCGCGACGCAGACCGAGACGGCAACCCAGACGTTGGTTGCCACTCTGCTTCCGACAGGCACAGCTTCCGAGACATCGACCTCTATGCCGACTGCTACCGGCACGGTGCCGACCGGCACCGCCACATCTACTTCAACGGCTCGGCCCAACACAGCTACCGTTACAGTAACCCAGGCGCCGACTACCAGGCCGCCCAGCGGTGGCCGCCCCACTCGGCCACCCGCGCCACCACCTCCGCCGTCCACACCGACCTGCCAACCAGGTTCGGGCTATTCTATCAGCACTTCCAGTGGGGCGACTATAGTGGCAGGGACAACAGATACAGGCAACCATTGTGACGACTGCGCGAACACTATCACTTTGCCCTTCCCGGTCCAACTTTATGACCAAACCTTCAACGCTGCCACTCTTAGCTCAAATGGCAACATACAGTTCGCCAGTAGTGACGCTACGAGCAACAACCAGTGCTTGCCTACCTCCGCCCTCAACTACGCAATAGCGCCCTATTGGGATGACCTCACCACAAACTGCTCAGGCTGCGGCATCTACACATCGGTTACAGGCACCGCGCCTAATCGCACCTTGAATGTCGAGTGGCGCGCGCAACAGGCAGGCGCGGCTACGCCTTCGACTGTGCCCGCGCAGCGTGACGCGCCACCTACAAAGCAAAAAGAGGTAGCACATTCCCCAAGCCGAGTCGTCAGCGACCTGACGATCCCGGGCTCTCCCATCTCCGTCATCGTGCGCGACAGCGGCGCTTACGGCGTCTATCGCAACAACGTTCAGCAGTTTTTCGGGGGCTATGCTGAGGGCACATATCTGTGGGTGCAAGCCCCTGGTGGCGCGGTTCAGGTCTGGGGACCGGAGTACGTACCCGCAGGGCGGCAGCCAAATACGTACACACCTATCAGCCACATGCTGGCAGGCGACGGCAGTGCCAGTAACCCCTATGTAGTGACAACGGTGCTCGGTGTGGGTACTACAGGTCTGCAACTGACGCAGCGCGTCAGCTACACTAACGGCGACGAGTACATTCGCAACGACTGGTCAATCACCAACACCGGCACAACCAATTACCCCGGTCTGCGTTTGTTCCATGCAGCTGATCTTTACACTGCAGGCAATGACGCAGGCTACGGCTATTACGACCCGGCGACCGGCGCAATCGGCGGTTACTCGCAGGACCGCTCGCTCTATCAGATCTTCTCGCCCATTACCCCAGCTTCTAACTATGAGGAAAATGGCTACAGCACAATTTGGAGCGATATTGGCGACACAGCCGGACCCGGCACCGGCTTTCGTGATCTTTACTTCCCCGACCAGTATTTTGACAACGGCGCGGGTCTCGAATGGCAGTTCAATGTTGGACCGCGAGGCTCCGCAACCCAGGCAGACTTCGTTAGCTTCTCCAACAGGCCTATTATTCCGACGAGCGGTGTCAACTTTGAGGTGCAACTGCACGAAAACTCGGCAAACAAAGAATTTGATGTGACCTACGGTCAGGGGAATGGGAATGGCGACAGCGCCACTGTTGGAGTGCAGGCGGGTACCGGCAGCAGCATATCACAGCTTGAGTGTAACACAGGCGGCATCGTTCCTGGCCTGCGCCTGGCTTTTGTACAGACCTCCTGCGGTACTCCGCTGACCACAGTGACGACCACACCTACGCCTTCTACCACCACCACTGTCACCAGCACTCCTATTCGCACGAGCACGGCCACGATGGTGCCGACGGGTACGCCCACTTCCACAGGGACCTCTACAGCCACCAGCACCCTCACAGGCACGCCTACTCTCACCTCCACTTCCACCGATACCGCCAGCCCTACGCCTACGCCGACGCAGTGTGTGATTGACAACTATCAGATCAGCCAATCGACCGGGAATATCACGCCGGGGCAGAACGATATTGGTAACCATTGCAACGACTGCGCGACGGGGCTGAACCTGCCCTTCCCTGTGCGCGTCTACGGCGAGACCTACAACTCGCTTAATGTGAGCTCCAATGGCAACTTGCAGTTCAATAGCGCCAACCCTAATGCCAACAACAGCTGCTTACCGGCGGCTGGTTTTAGCACCTCTATCTTCCCCTATTGGGACGACCTTGACACGAGCAGCATAGGTGTGCGCGGAGCGCCAGGTGGCGTGATCCCAGGCGTCTATACTTCCGTAACCGGCGTAGCGCCAAACCGAATCTTCAACATCGAGTGGCGTGCGTACGCCGCCAACGGCGCTCAGGCAAGCAAGCCTGCCGCTACCCCTACGGTGCCAGTCAAGGTGCCGCAGGCTTCCGGTACGCTCACTGTAACAGCCACTCCCACCCAGTGTGCCACGGGTGGCGCACCGTGGACCTTTGTCGCACCCTTGCCCACGCAGGTGGCTAACAACGCGGGCGCAGGTGACAGCACTAACTTCTACTCAGTTGGAGGCTTCCAGTCTGATGGGCAACCGACCCCCTCCGTCGTAGGCGCGAATACATATCAGTACAACGCCGCCTCCAATAGCTGGAACACAATGGCGCCCGTGCCCGCGGCAGGGCAATCGATGTCGGTGGTAGACACAGGCGGTAAGGTGTACGCCTTCGGAGGCAACGATACCGACATCTATCGCAACAACACTCAAATCTTCGATCCAGCTACAGGCCAGTGGAGCCAGGGCGCCCCTATGCCAGATGCCCGCTTCGGCACCTACGCGGGCGCGTACAACGGCAAGATTTTCGTGGCCGGAGGCAAGCAGTCGCTCTTTGGCTTCGCCGATGGCCGAACTTACGAGTATGACATCCAGGCAAACAGCTACACTACACCCACGACCATGACCCGGCCAAACTCCCAGGGCGCTTATGTGACGATGGGCCAGTACTTGTACACTTTTGGTGGCGACAGCGGCGGCAAGGGTAGCAACATTAATGCAGAAGCGAACCGCCTCGACATGTCAAACCCCGGCCTCGGCTGGACGAATGTTATGACGATGCCACTCGCTCTTAGAGGCGCATCGGCATCGGTAGTAGGCAACAAGATATGGATCTTCGGCGGGCAGGACTCAAACTTTAACTCCACATTTAACACCTTTATCTACGACCCTGCCCTTGATACCTACACAAATGGACCGCCCATGAACATGGCGCGCTCTGACTTCGCCGGTGGCAACGTCGCCGACAGGTCGATTGCCGCGGGCGGAAATACGCCCAATCTCATGACCAATACCGCAGAGACGTCAAGCTTCATCCCGTGCCCCACCAGCACCGCCACCGCCTCACCAACTTCTACTCTCACCAATACCTCAACCGCGACGCCAACGTCCACGAGCACCAATACCCCTACGCCTACACCCTCGCCCGTCTACGTCAACTTTGAAGTGCAGCTATACGAAAACTCGGTCACTTCGCCCGCACAGGCTTTTAACATTATCTATGGGTCAACAGGCACCGGAAGCGGCGTCACTGTCGGCGCACAGAAGGATGCCGGCGCCCGGATAGCTCAGTATGAGTGCAACACAGGCGGCCTGAGAACAGGCCTCGAGCTGACCTTTGCCTTGCCACCCTGCGGCAGTGTTACACCCTCAACCACCGCCACCGCGAGCGTTACGGTGACAGTAACACCTTCGAGGACCAGCACAGTTACCCCGACCTTTACTCCTACCGCTACTGCCACCTTGCCCGCGTGCGCGACAACAAACAGCTCGGATGTTCCTCTCCCCGTGGGTATCTTTGGTGTAGTTACTTCGACGCTAACAATCCAACAGCCGGGGCTTATCAACTCGATCCGAGTTGTTAATCTCGCTTTAGATAAAGTTACCCAGGACACTCCTGATAACGTGCGTGCTACGCTGATATCGCCCAGCGGATCTCAGGTTGTGCTGCTCGACTGGGCTTGTGGCACCGTGCCGTACACAGGCACTATGAGCGTTACCCTCGACGACGGTGCTCCTACGAACATAAACACGACCTACTGCAACCAGAACATAACAGGCAGCTACCGCCCCGACCCCGGCCCCCTGTCGAGCCTCAACGGACAGCAGGCACAAGGCACATGGCAGCTTCGCATAGAGACGCAAGCCAGCACCGCCCAGCTAAATAGCTGGGGCCTGGATATATGCTACCTGATCGGCGGCCAGCAACAGGGTACTCCAACAGCGACGCCTCTCTTGCAGACCCCAAGCGTGACCGCAACACGGGCAATCGGAATCGGCCAGCGCCCTACCTCCACTTCTACAACGACCCCTACCTTCACAGCCAGCGCGACTGCCGCCCCAACCGCCCCGCCTGCTGCCCTCACCGCTCGCCCTGCGCGAACGCCCACGGCAGGCGTTGGTGATGCTCCCACCCGTACACCCGCCACTCGTCCAACGAGCGGTATAGTGCCTGCGCCGGTTGGAACAGCGCCGCCGCCGTTGCCTGAGTGCAGCACCTGGGCTTCCACACGTTCTTCCACACTCCCCGCCGCAGGCGGTATAATCAGATCAACTGTGAACGTGCCTCGGCAGGGTGCGATGGGCAGCATCCAGGTAAGCGTGGACATAGAGAAAGACGCCCCCGGCGCGATAGTAGGCGGGTACCTCGTCTCGCCGAGCGGCGCACAACTACAGCTATTCAACTGGTCGTGCGGCTCTTCTCTGAACAGCCGTGGTGGTGCGCGCATGAACGCTACCTTTGCCGATTCCGCGCCCCGCCGCATTGATCAGGCATATTGCGACGCAAATATATCGGGCACATTCAGGCCCGATCCTGATGCGCTTGCTGCCTTGCAGGGGGCTGATGCTGCGGGTACCTGGACGCTGGTGCTACAGACAAGCGGACCCGCCCCGGCCAGTGGGGGTAAGCTGAACGGCTGGAGCTTGCAAATCTGCTTCGCCAATGGCGCTGCCCAGGGGACAGGCAATGGGTTGCCCGTTGATATCGCCTCCGAGGTAGTCGTCTCCTCTGTGCCGCAGCAGGAGCTTCTAAATGCTGAACGCTCCTTACCTCCTGACGGGTAGTGGCGAGCAGGTAAATGTGTACCTGGAAAAGTAGCAACAACAGATAGTAGATTGGAGAGTAACTATGATACAACAGTCACCGGCGTCTGCTGAACCTATCGTGATAAATCTCACGCCACCTGAGATCAAGGTGGTCGCCGGGGCCGAACCGGTCGAGATGACCGCGAATGTGCGCAACGCAGGTAACACGGTTGACCAATACAGCATCGAGATTGAGAACCTCGATCCAAGCTGGTACACCATCGGCGTGCAAAGCGTCTCCCTTTTCCCGGGCGACAGCGCTCCGATCCCTATCAAATTGCACCCGCCCAAGGGGAGCAACACGCGGGCGGGGCATTACACTTTCGTGGTGCGGGCACGCTCACACGCCGACCCCACGCTCGTAGGTGTTACCAAAGGCGTTGTGCAGGTCGGCTCTTACGCCAACTTTCAGATAGACCTTGCACCTAAGAGAGTGACGGCATACCGGGGTAAATATCGCCTGAGCATCACAAACGGTGGCAATGGCGAAGCTGCAATTGAGCTTTCGGGCCGCGACGCCGAGTCTAACCTGGTTTACAACTTCAAGAATGCCACTCCAACTGTGCAGCCGGGCACCAAACTGGTAGTCCCCGTCACTGTGAAGCCGCGAGGTCTACACCTTATCGGCGAGGGTGAACGCCACCAGTTTGGCATAATAGCCATGCCCGTAGACGGCGAGGAGAAGGACGCGAAGGAAGTGCAAGGCGAGCTTGTGCATAAACCGCCTATACGCAACTGGAAGAAACCGCTGATCGCTCTCGTCGTCCTCTTCCTCCTGCTAGCTGTGCTGCTTAGCAAACCAAACTTCTGCTCTCTACCGCAGCCTATAGGTGGTTGGGCTTGTAACTTTGGCAGTGCCATCGCAGGGATGTTCCGTCAAACGAGAGCCGAGAAAGTGGCTTGCGCATCAGGCCCCGGCTTCAATGAGGTGCGCCTCAAGTACGAGAACGTGGTTGGCAAATGCGCTGAAGACGAATGGTACGATGGCCTGGGTAACTCGCACCAACGCACCACCACAGGTCAGTTGATGTTCATCAAGCAGTCGCAGCAGATCTACTTTTTCGGGGACGACACCAAGATCTGGACCTTTGAAAGTTGCAGCCCGAAAGGCACCTTTAACAACTGCGACGTGGTCGAAGTGAAGAAGACACAGTAGGGAGTTGATGCAACAACGTACCACCACAACAGTCACCAGGCCGGCGGAACGCTCCTCGATCATGGACGCTCTGCTGGCCGACCTGCGCCTCCTTGATGAGCGCCTCACATCGGCTATTGACCGGCTTAGAATGTCACAGGCCCCTGACACGGACCCGACGCAGCGTGGGCTCCTCATCGAAGAAAGCGATGTGGATAGCTGGCTGGCAGGCCTCGGCCCCGCTAAGACAGACAAGAGCTATGTGGAGGTAGCCGCAGGTCTCACTGCGCATCAAGAGAGCCGCCTGTCAACATTGGGCAAGGTCTTCGGCCTCAGCCGTCTGGAGCAAGCCATCATATTGACGGCCCTTGCCCCTGAGCTAGACCTGGCATATGGCAACCTCTACAGCTACGTACAGGACGATGTTACAAAGAAGTACTGCACCCTGGACCTTGTGGTGGCGCTCTGGTGCCCCGGCTTACCTGACAAGCTGGCCGCTCGGCTTCTGCTCAGCCCTGAGGCTTCACTACGAAGCAATTTGCTGGTCAATCTCGATGAGAGCGCACATTCCCATGCGCCCTTGCTGGCGCGCCCCTTCTCTCTGGACCCGCGCATTGCCTCCTACCTTCTAGGGCAGGATGACCCCGACCCGGGGCTGCGAGGTGCGCTGACTGTTGCGCGTGCGGTGCACAGGACAGGCGACTGGGCCGTCGGCTGGCCTCAAATGGCCTCATTGCAGCGAATGGCACGCTCCGCGTTGGCGGGGTCGCGTCACGAGACGCGCGCCAGTGAAGGGGAGTCCGGTAAAAATCCAGCGAGTGGTCTGGCCCTATGGATGCGCGGGCCTGAGCGTCAGGCAAAATCTGAAGTGGCTCATCAACTGGCAGCCTCTCTCGACGTTCCTCTACTAACTGTTGATACGCCCATGCTCATGGCCGCTGTGAGCGACACCCGGCAGGCTCTGCACCGCGCCTTGCGTGAGGCACGCCTGCAAGGTGGTATCCTCTTGTGGCAAGATGCGGATGCCATGCTCGCCAGGCACGACGACGGCGCGCCCGATCCTTCGGCCGAAACAGGCCGCCTGCTAGCACAGTGGCGCGGCTGCGTCCTCTTCGATCTTCGAGCCTCAGCGCCTATTTACGTGAACGGCGGCCCTCTTACAGTGGAGCTTGACTTTCCAGCACCCACAAATGAGCAGCGCCGCGCCCTGTGGGAGGACGCCCTCGGTGGGGCAGGCAACCTCGCGGCTGATGTAGACTTGCCACTCCTCTCCGGCGCGTTCAGACTCACCGGCGAGCAGATCGAAGCGGCGGCAGGGAGCGCACGCCATTCCGCAACCTGGCGGGGGGCTCTCTCAGGCAGCGATGAACAAATCACCATGCGTGATCTCCTCTCTGCTTGTCGCGCTCATTCGAACCAGGGCCTCGGCGCTCTTTCGCGCAAGGTTACGCCGCGTTATACATGGGCCGACCTCGTTCTGCCCGCCGACAGGCTGGCACAGCTCAAAGAGATGTGTCACCATGTGCGCTACGGCCCAATGGTCTTCGAGCAGTGGGGCTTTGACCGCAAGCTGGCAGGTGGGAAGGGTCTCAACGTCCTTTTTGCCGGGCACCCAGGCACAGGCAAAACTATGGCTGCGGAAGTGGTGGCGACTGACCTCGGTCTTGAGATTTATAAGGTTGACCTGGCGGGGGTGGTTAGCAAATACATAGGCGAGACCGAAAAGAACCTGGAAAAGATCTTCCGCGAAGGGCAAACAAGCAACGCTATACTTTTCTTTGATGAGGCAGACTCGCTCTTTGGCAAGAGATCAGCGGTGAAGGATAGCCACGACCGCTACGCCAATATAGAAACTAGCTACTTGCTGCAACGTATGGAGGAGTACGATGGCATCGTGATACTCGCCACCAACCTGCGCAAGAACATGGACGACGCCTTCGTCCGCCGTCTGCACGGTGCGATAGAGTTCCCAATGCCAGAAGAACCGGACCGGATCGAAATCTGGCAGCGTACATTCCCTGTTGAAGCTCCACTTTCACCTGATGCTGACCTGGCCTTTCTCGCCAGGCAGTTCAAGCTAAGCGGTGGTAACATCAAGAATATTATATTAGAAGCAGCTTTCTTCGCAGCAGAAGCGGGCACATCAATCAATATGGCGCACCTTGTGCGAGCCACCCGCCGCGAGCACCAGAAGATAGGCAAGCTAATCGCCGACAGCGATTTCGGGCCCTACGCCCACCTGAGCAGGTCATCCGAAAGCGCACAAGCGCCCAGTTAACCGTGATTTGCGCACGTCTGTAGCCGTCGCCGCGTCAGATTGCTAAGGCCGTACCAGTAAGGAGAAGAATAAATGGCTGATGAGAGTAGAGACCTCAGGGACCACGAGGACCAACACTCAAGAGCGCGCGCTGTTGAGCACGACGCAACGCCCGAATACGAGGCGTCTCAACCGGGCGAAACGACATATCCCATAAGCTTTATGGGAGAGACGAGAGCAAATGCTCGCGGCAATGCACCTGTGCGTGCTGCGGTAATGCAGAGAGCGCAGCAAAGATACGGCAACAGGGCGCTACAGCGTTACATACAGCGTACGACAGCAACACAAATGGCGCTTCAGCGAGCTGAAGATGCTGGTGGCAATGATGTCCTGGGGCCATTCGCGCCTGTATCCGGCGCCACATCGACCGCTGGCAGCGGTGGGACTGGTGGCGGTTCGGGCGGCCCCGCACAGCTAGCGGGCAGCACGGTCGATATAAGTGGTGGCGTCGTGACAATAAACGCCCCTTTCACTAAAGTTAATGGCATCATTCAAGCAGATACCCTGGTCGCCACCAACGTCATGGGTTCTAACTACACACCCGGCGCAGGCAACGTCATGTAGTGTCGTTCTCCGTTGCTTGCCTGAGGCAAGCAACGGCAAGGGATCGCGTGGTTACATGTCTGGAAAATATGATCCGGAAGTCGAAGAGAGTATTAAGAAGCGCAGGAGCGTACAAAAGGCCTGTGAGCAACACAACGGTCCCGAAGCTGCGCGTCCCCGTATTGACGACCCTGCGTTCAGCCCAGCCCTACTTGCCGCACGCGGGTCGCGCACGCGTGGCAACGCCCCGGTTCAGGCGGCAGCGATAACACAGCTACAGCAGACCCAGGGCAATAGATACGCCCAGCGCGTCGTGCAGCGTTCAGCCCCGCCAGCCTTTATACAACGAATGCCCGATACAAAGAAAGCAGATAACGACACGGGTAAAGGCTCTGGCAATAAGGATGACAAAGGGGGCTCCCCCGAAACCTCGAATAGCCTATTCGCAAAGGACGACGACCAGAGCAGCGAGATTTTACGGGCGCAACTTGACGAAGCTGAAGACATCTGCAAGAAGGCAGCCGCCTCCGAGGTTGGTGCGGAGGCACAAAAGCGACTCGAAGATGCAAGTCAGAAGTTCAGCCTTCTCAGCAAGGCTGTCGGCACAGGCTTTTCTCTCAAGGCAGAAGGCGCGCCCCTAATCAGCTTTACGAATGCTCTAAAAGAGCTACGTGAGCTTGACATGGATAGAGAGCGTGGCAAAGCGGCGCAAGCCCTGAGTGAACTGTTTGCCGCCACAGGAGAGCTTGCCAACGCCGTGACGCAGGACGGCCCCTGGCAAGGCTACCTGAAGCTCCTGGGTGAGGAGGAAGCGTTCTTTGCTCCTGCCGAGGCGAAAAATGGATAGGCAATCATCGGTGGAATATAGGGAGGCATAGGGCGCTTCAGCTAGACGTTCGGCAAACCTCTGCTTAACAACGTGAGTATATAATTAGGGCGAAACAACAGCTTTAGCGACCAGGGTAAGTGCATGGCTGAAACACGCAAGAAGACGGCAAATAACCAGCGGCAGCAGCGTAATGCAGAGCGACAGACTGCCCATTCTGAGCGTGCCACGCACGAGTCTGACGCGCCTGTTGCTCTTCAGGAGAAGCCGTTATATCCCGCACAGATGCTTGGCGACGCTCGACTTCGCGGTCGAGGGAACAGTGGTGTGAACGCTGTGCTAATCGCCCAGGTGCAGCAAACGCATGGCAACCATGCTGTGCAGCGCTATTTGCAGCGCACAGCGGCAATAGCCCGGCCCTTATCTATCTCTGAGCACAACGTAAATGGGTCCGCAGTCGCTGAAGTCGCCCTCAATGATCCCTTTGCGGTTCAACGTTGTGGCGCAGTAGCCTGTGATTGCCCACCTGAGCAGAAGGCGCTGGCTGAAACGACCGCAGCACTCATTGCCCCACTGAGCGAGACGCCGCCTGATAAACAACCTGTTCTTGCCAGAGCCACGCTCACTCCCACGTCTCGTATCGCTAAATCAGATCACAGAGCATCTGCGACTCTAAAGCAGACGAGACGCGTACAACGCTCCCGGTTCTCCGTTGCACGAACGCGCATCACGCGGCTGGCGCGCACTGTCAGTCGCGTCCAGCGCCTTGCGGCTGCTCGCACCCCCACAGGCATATGGCGCACCAGCAGCTCAGTTGCTGTCCAACGTTGGAATCCCTTCTCTGCAATCGCTAATGCCGCAAGCTCGGCCTGGGAGAGTATCAAGAGTTGTGGCGGCTCTGTTTTGAGCGCTGTGCAGAATGGTTTCAATACAGTGCGCGATCTGGGCGCGAAGGCGATGAGCACCGCCTCCAGCCTCGGCCAAAAGGCTTTCGACACCGGTAAGAACCTCGGCCAAAAGGCTTTCGACACCGCCCAGAGTGTTGGTAAAAAGGCCGGGCAGAGTGCCCTTAGCCTCGGCAGCCAGGCCTTCAACAGTGCCAAAGAAATAGGCGGGCGTGCTATCAAGAGCGCGAACGATGTCGGCCAGCAGGCCTTGACCAGCGCCAAAAATATCGGCACAAAGGTGGTCAAGAACGCAGGCGAAGTGGGCAACAAAGCCCTCTCCAGCGCAAAGAACCTCGGCGGCAAAGTGCTGGAGACTGCAAGTGGCCTGGGCAACAAGGCCATAGAGAAGGCGCGCGCTGTGGTAAGCGCTGCAATGGAGAAAGGCAAGCGCACAGGCAGTGTTGTTTCGTCCGCTGGTGCGGGAGGCGGGGGCACCCTTGGCAGCAAAGCCATGAGCGCGGTAAAGGCGATAGCGAACAATGCTCTTTCTAATGTGAAGAGTACCGGTAAAAACATTTTTGACAAGACGAGGAATGCAGGCACGCGGGGCGTTGATAACATCAAGCGCCTCGGCAGCAACGTGCTGGCTAAAGCCAGGCAGATGGGTGAGAGTGCGCGCAACTTCATCAAGGGCAGTGCCGGCAGGCTCCTTGACAATGCAACAAGGCTGGGCGAGCGTGCGTGGGCCAGCGCGAAAAGCATCGGCAGCAACGCTCTGGAGCGCGCAAGAAGCCTGGGCCAGAGCGCCGTAAGCACTGCCAAGGAGTTAGGCGGCCAGGCGTGGAACAGCGCGAAGGAACTGGGTAGCTCCATACTCAACACAGCGAGGGGGATCGGCGGTGGCAGCATCTGTAGCGCGGCAGTGAGTATGGTGAACACCATTCTCAATACTGCTCGAACTGTAGGCAGCCGCGCTATGGACACCGCCAAAGGCCTCGCAAGCAGAGCTATGGAGGCCGCTCAGAAGATGGCGGCCCGTGCCCTCGATGTCGCAAAGAATCTGGCAGAGAAGGCCGTTGACAGTGCCAAGAAGATGGCTGACAAGGCGCTACAAATGGCGAAGAGCCTGGCGGACCAGGCCATCGACAACGCGAAAGCGTGGGCAACAAGAGCGCTGCAAAACGCCGAGAAGCTAGCCACCACCGCGCTCGACAACGTCAAGAAGCTGGCGGAAAAAGCGATTCAGGCAGCAGAGAATATGGCCTCTCGTGCCCTCGACAGCGCGAAAAGGCTCGTGGGCAAGGCGCTCGACATCGCAGGCAGTGCGGCGGAGGCGCTGGGGCGCGGGCTTGCGGAAGGTGCGCTTGTCCTCATCAAGAAGGGCCTCAAGCTGGCGGGGATAGATGAGGGGCTGATAGACACTATAGTTGGCTTCTTGCAGAACGCGGGCAGTCTGATGCTGGAGATCGCCAAGAACCCTGGAACATTCCTCCGCAACCTGGTGAACGCAGTGAAGGGTGGCTTCGGCAAGTTTGCCAGCAATATTGCCCAACACTTGCAGCAGGGCCTGATCGGCTGGCTTACCGGCACGATGTCGGGCATGGGCATCGAGATGCCTGCCACCCTCGACATGAAGGGGATCTTCAGCCTGGTATTGCAGGTTATAGGCGTTACGGCAGACAAGATCCGCGAGAAAGTCACCCGGATCATCGGCAAGGAAAATGTCGAAGGCGCGGAGGCGGCGTACGGTGCGGCTTCCAAAGCCGTGAGCCAGGGACCTGCTTTACTTGACAGGGCTTGGAGCATGGTATCGCAGTTCGTCAGCGGCGGTGTTGGTGGGCTGTGGGAGAAGGCCGCAGACTACGTGGGCGACCTCAAGTCGGTGGTCTTTGACGGCATCAAGAACTGGGTCATCGAAAAGGTGGTTACTCAAGCAGTGATCAAGGTCGCAAGCATGTTCAACCCCGCCGGAGCGATCTTCCAAATAGCGAACGCCGCCTACCAGGTAATAGTCTTCATTAAAGAGCGTGGGGCGCAGATCGCCGCCGTTGGTCAGTCGGTGGTACAGTCGGTATCCGAGATAGCAGCCGGAAGCATAGGTGGGGCGATAAGCGCAATCGACCAGACGCTTGCGCGCATCCTGCCCGTAGCGATCAGCTTCCTGGCCGATATAATCGGCCTGGGCGGAATAGCTGAAAAAGTGAGGGAAATCATTTCTAAGGTTCGCGATGTCGTAGGGCGGGCAATTGACAAGGCGCTGCGAGTTATCCTCACTCCTATAAAGAAGATCGCAGACAAGGTTCGTTCCAGGATAATGGGCGTAGTAGGAGCGGTAAAGGGCCGAGCCGGCGCAATTGCGGGTGCGGTGAAGGAGAAAGTGGGCGGTGTAGTCGGCGGAGTACGAAACCGGCTTGAGAAGATGGGCAAGCGCATATTCGGTGGCAAAGGAAAAGGGGGAGGCGCGCCTTCCGATCAATCCGCTCTGCACCCCGTAGGAGTCTCGGCGGGCTTCAGCATAGATGGAGAGAAGCATCGCCTCTATACCAGCAATGCAAGCGGGCGGCCTGAACTGATGGTCGCTAGCACTCCTCAGCCCGTAGCAGCCTTCCTTGCCACAGTGCAAACAAGCATAAACGAGATCGACGACAGCGACGAGCGCAAGAATCTCCTGCTGACTGAGTTGGCTGAGGCAAGGTCATTGAGCGCCAGCTTGCAGCAACAACTCTTCGCGGTCGGCCAGGCCAGCCGGCAAGCGACGCTAGAAGCGCAGCTAGCAATTCTCATCAAGCTGCTAAAGGCGGTATGGATAAAGGCACGAAAGACACAACGCAAATCTGGGGATATAAGCTACAAAGCCGATGGCGACAGGCCCTCCGAAGCAAGCGGCTGGCTCAAGAGAAGCAGTGACCGCTCAGGAAGCGCCCAACGTGCAGTTTCCAGGCCCGTCAACGAGGCTATTGAGCGCCTGAACAATCAACTCAAAGAAGCAGGTAGCAGCGGGAGCATAGGCGCAACCTTCGATGCAGGACACTTGATCGGCGACAAGCTGGGGGGGAGCGGCGGCGCGGAGAACCTCGTGCCAATGGAGAGCGGCATGAACCAGAACTGGTTCAATACCTTCGAGGGCAAAGTGCGCGGGCGCGTTGAGAAGGGAGAGGAAATCTACGCCAGCGTGCGGGCCACCTACGACGACGGCAAACCTTTCGACAAGCTGATAGACGATGCGGACGTGGAGAATAACAAGGAGATACTATCGCCGTACGTTCCGGCCTTCCAGCGCATTCCCCACATGATCGCCTACACTGTGAGGCGCGGCGAAGAAGATGGCAAGGAGAGTGAGCTTTACAGTGAGCAATTTGGCCCAAGAGACCGTCTCGGCACTCTAGGAAAGATTGTGCGGCTGCTAGAAATACCAGGTGCGAAGCGAGTAGGTGATGTCTATGGCACCCAGAAGGAAAAAGAGCAGGCCGCAGAGGCAGCAAGGGAGAGCGGCCTGAAAACTCCTTTCCCTCGGCAGAAAAGCTGAACTACTGTAAGGCAGTAGGGCGCAACTTGTAGTATAATAGTTGCATTGCTCACTGTGACAATGTAAATGTAACAACAGAGACTCAATGGAGGTAAGGCTATGGCTGAGGATTATAACATAGATCACGACGAAAAGAGCTTCAAGCGCCAGACTGAGCGGCTCGACGACGATACAAGTCACGCGCACCGCTCTGATGCAGGTAGTGAGTCCGCTACAGATTACCCCGCGTCGCTGCTGGGTGACAGCAAGTTGAGCGCACGCGGCAACACCTCTGTGCAGACGACGGTGATGCAGCGGATGCAGCAGTCGTATGGCAACAAAGCCGTACAGCGTTTCCTGCAACGGTCAGCCTCCGGCGCAACCGACCAGGTCGAAGAGGAAAGCATTGCGAGCCGCATACAGTCGAAGTCGGGTGGCGGGAGCAGCCTGGATGGGGGCTTGCAGCGCAAGCTGGAGTCGGGCCTCGGCGCGGATATGTCAGGAGTGCGCGTGCATACTGACGGCGAAGCTGATCATATGGCACGCTCTGTAGACGCCGTGGCATTTACCACAGGGAGCGACATCTTCTTCCGCTCAGGCGCATATAACCCGGAAAGCTCCCAGGGCTTGCACCTGCTGGCGCACGAAGCCACTCATACTGTGCAGCAGTCGCAGGGCCCTGTATCAGGCACACCTTCCGCAGGCGGCGTATCAATCAGCGATCCTTCGGACAGCTTTGAACAAGCAGCCGAGCAATCTGCCGCCAACGTGGTCGCCGGGAACCCTGCCTCCGCAGCCCAACGCGCCGTAGTCTCGTCGCCTCCACCAGTGCAGAGAGAAGCGGAGCAGGGGGAAGCTGAAGAGGAAGAGTTACAGACGATGC
>JADMIH010000038.1 GCA_015478675.1 Chloroflexota bacterium
AGACGTTGCAGGAAGGACGCGAGCGCGGCTATGTGTCCACGATGCTTGGCCGCCGCCGCAACGCGCCTGAGCTACTGTCGCGCAACGGTGGTATCCGCCAACAGGCAGAGCGGATGGCAATCAACGCCCCTGTTCAGGGCACCGCCGCCGACATAATCAAGATCGCGATGAACCGCCTTTCTGCTGAAATGAAGCGGCGCGATCTTAAGAGCAAGATGCTCCTCCAGGTTCATGATGAACTCGTCTTCGAGGTGCCACGCTCTGAGCTTGGTGAGATAAGTGCGCTTGTTTGCGGCACAATGGAAGGGGCTATTGTTATTGACGTGCCGCTTCGCGTTGAGATCAAGGTGGGGAAGAACTGGGGAGAGATGCAGCCTGTCCAAGCGGGTTCCTGATGCGGGCCCGCAGGCCACGCCGCACCCGCTTGGATAGCTTCTCCGGAGCAAAGGTGAGAGCACGTGCCGTTCAGCAAGTCGTGCGCGGGCGAGCGACCCTGAGCAGTGGAGTTGCGCATTTGCGCCAGGCGCGGCGGCGCGTTCGCGTACCACACATTCCCATTGTTCAGAAGGTAATCGGCAGACGGAGCATTCAGAGCGTTGAGGGGATCAGCCCGGAGGCGGCGCTCCATGCCCGCCACAACTTCCGCTTCGGTGTGCTCAACGGCGTTGTATTCACGCTGGTCGACTCCCTGATGTCGCCCGCCCTGGTGCTCGCCTGGTTCATCAACAGGCTTGGCGCGCCCAATGTGATGGTGGGCGCCCTTCCCGCCATAGCGGCCAGCGGCGGTTTCCTTCCACAGATCTTCGTTGCCAGCCGTATGCAGGGGCGGCCACTTGTAATGCAGCTGTACCGGCGCGCAGGCATATTGCGTATTCTCACGATTGCCTTGCTGACGGCGCTTACGGTGGCGTTGGCGGGCCAGCCTCTGGCGCTCCTCATTGCCTTTTTTGTTCTCTATTCCCTCTATGGCCTCGCGGGAGGACTAAGCACTGTGCCCTGGCTTGAGATGGTCAGCAAAACCATTCCACTGCGGCGGAGGGGGGCCTTCTTCGGGATGCGGAGTTTCTTCGGCGGCTTGCTGGGCCTGCTCGCCGCCGGCTTGATAGGGACATTGCTGGCGGAACAGCTCCCCGGCCTCGCCTTCCCCAACAACTTTGCTCTCTTGTTCGGCCTGGCGACGCTCGCCATAGCCATCGGCATCTGGGCCTGGACCGCTGTTCGGGAGCCTGTAGCCAACTCGGTACACACCCCGGTGAGCGTAGGCCATCTTGTGAAGCGCGGCTGGCGCGCTCTTGGTGTTGACCGCGACTTTAGAGCTTTCATGGCGGTGCGTATTCTGATGGCTCTTGCCACCATGTCGGACCCTTTCTATGCTGTCTACGCCCGCAGCAATCTCGGCGCACCCGCCTCGACAATCGGGGTTTATCTCGCCGCCTCCACCAGCGCGTCACTTCTTTCAAACTTTATCTGGAGCCCTCTTGCTGACCGTGCGGGCAGGCGAACTTTGATGATAGCCACTGTCTCTGCCGTAGCCCTTGTACCTCTTACCGCTCTCCTCTTGTCGCTCCTCAAAGGCTCGGTGGCCCCTGATCTACTCTTCACAGCCTTCGCGCTCGTCTTCGTCTTTGTGGGGTTGGCCGCCGGCTCAGGCGGGGTAGTAAATAACCATGTTGTCCTCTCGATTGCTCCCCCTGCTGATCGCGCCACCTACATCGGCTTCCTGAATACCGCTCTGGGCCTTGTTACATTCTTTCCGGTTCTCGGTGGTGTGGTGGCCGACACGCTGGGCTTCAGCGTCCTCTTTCTTTTGTCTGTTTTGCTGGTGCTGAGTGCGATGCTGGCCGCGACACGGATTAGAGACTAGCGTGCGTCTGCTGCCCCCTGTCCTGCCACAGCCACCTTATAATTTTGCCCTTCCCACCGGCCATCCAGCCAGTGAAAGGTAAACTCGACCGGTGCGGTTTGCTCCGGCGCGACCTGAATATCCACATAGTCTATGCCTAACTTTGTCGAGGTGGACTGCGTGTCGGCGTTCTCTTGCCACCCGTCAGTTGTTGAGCGTAGGACGAATGGCGCATCCGCCTGGATGCGAAGGGTCCAGCCTGCTCGCACGGTGCCTACCTGACGGTTGTGCTTCCACACCTCCAGTTTGGGGCGCTTTGTATCGCCCAGGTAACGCTGTGCAACCTCCGGTATCAGGTCGAAGACCTTACCGTCGGCAGCGGAGCGCAACAGCTTTACATACTCGGCGTGCGCCCACATCAACGGCATGGCTGACCCCGTTGGCCTGCCGCAGTAAAGATGCAGATCCGGGCGGTCCTCCTCGTCCCACACCTGTTCGGCAAGAAGCCCTATACCGAAGCCGAAGGCCTCCATCGCTTTGATATAAGGCTCTGCGGGGCGGCCCGCAGCAAGCTCATAATGCCCGCGCTCCCCGGTGAGGAGCGGCCACGCGCGGCCCTTGCCCCAACTCTCAAATGGGCCGCCATCCGGCCGCTGGCCGTATCCGTCGTGGTTATAGCGATGCCAGCAAGGGCCAAAGGGGGTATCCACTTTGAGCAGAGCATCAATCACCTTTACCGAATCTACGATAATGGGATCGTCAGGCTTGCGTATCCCGTAGCGCACCAGTTCTAGAAAACCCCCATCCACAATCTCCTTGGCGGGGAAATCAGCACGCTGGCCTGGGGGCCTGTTGGCGATGTGCAGCGTACCTGTGTTCGGGTCCTCGTGTGGGTGGGGGTCGCCGGCGGTGGCGGGTGTGATCCTGATGTAGTGTGTAGTGATCCCAGGCACAAGAGTGCCCTCCGTAGTCACGGTCCAGCTTTCGATGTGGCTCTCCAGAAAGTCTGCATATTCCTGAACAAAGGCAGCGGTCTGATCGTCGCCTGATTTGCGCAAAAAGAGGGCAGCGCATGTTAGCGCGGCAATGTTGGAGGCAAGGGTCGAGGGTGAATAACCGCTGTCTTCCTCCCATCGCTCCTGTGGGGTAGCCGGACCATTCTCGATAAGGTACGCTGCCGCCCGGCGTATCAGTGTGATTGGATAGCTCTCCTCAAGGGCGTTCAACGAGTAGAGCCGCCAGACGAGAATAATCGGGAAGGCCACTTCGTCGAGCTGCACACCGCGCCAGTACGGCTCCCCGCTGATCCAGAAGTTCTGGTAGAAGCCTCCGTCCTCGAGCTGGGCACAGGTGAGATATACGAGCGAGCGCAGAGGCGTGGTTGTGTTGCCGGTGGCGAGGAGCGCTGTTGTGCTTTGCACCATGTCGCGGGTCCAGACGAGATGGTAGCCCCCAAGCCCGTCTTGGTCGCTCTTGGCTTCGCCCCAGGGTATACTCAGGGAGGCGATCATAGCGCCTGGGTAGCTTTTGTCTTCGTGGGCGAGGAGCAGCGCCTGGCTCCTATGGTAGAGACCACCCGCGTCGCCCGACGCCTCCTCAAGCTCGCGTTGGTGATTGGCGACTCGCTGCCACTGCTCCAAAAACCTCTCCAGCCGCTCGGAGAAGGGCGTTGAGAGGCTCTGACGCAGGAGGGTTATTGCACCCTGGCGGCAGTCTTGAAAGGCCAGCGACAATGTGAACTCGTTGCCTTGTGAGAGGTCGATTTCGCCTGTGAGGGCGATATTCCCATCGCGCACGCACTCGTACTGCCAGTCCATCTCAAAGTTATCGTTTAGGTCGGTCCAGCCATCGCTGACGCCCACGTAACCGCATGAGCAACGCAGGAAAGGCGCGCTTGCACCAATTGCCAGGTAGACCTCACCCTTGTAGGCCAGCAGAACCTTACGGTCCTGTACCTCGACTACCTCGCCGTTGTTGTTCCAGCCGCCCACTTCGAGGTGGGGCGCGCAGAGGACGAAGAGGCGCAACTTGCCTTCGAAGCCTGGGCCTGGGTCGAACCGCGTGCGAATCAGTATGCACGACAAGTGCGGGTCGGCTATTACCTCTTTGACAATTTTGTATCTCCCTTCGGGGTCACGGTTGGTGATACGAAAGCCGAGGCCATGCTCTGATAGAGCCTCTACCTCCGAGGCCAGGTTGCGCCGCTCATCGTGAAAGAAGGTCTTGCCGTCAGTTATGAGGTATTGCAGGTCGCGTATCTGCGGTCTATCTACGGTGGGATAGTAAAGTTCACTCAGGATGCCGAGAGTGAGGGTGTACCAGACAGAGCTTGCGGTAGAATATGCTGTGCCTACTGCTTGTTTGGCGCTGCTCGTCCAGTGGGGCTGGATACCAGGCCCACCAGGGGCAGGGTTGCGACATTTCTCTTCAGATGCCACAGTTTCTTTCTCCTATTTAGAAGGTGCATACACACTTTGCACACTCTATGCCATCGGCGTGCGCAATTATAAATTATGAATTATAAATTATGAATTAGGAATTATGAATTAGGAATTATAATTTCGTGCTCCAATTCATGATTCCGCTAAAGGCGGAAAGTAATTTCGCGAGGTGGGCAGGAGGGTCTATGGCGCAACAGAGTGGTGGGCGAATACGGCGCATCGGAGTGCTCACAGGTGGCGGTGACGTGCCCGGCTTGAATGCCGCCATCAAAGCGTTGGTTTACAGGGGGAGCCATACCGGTATCGAGGTGCTCGGCTTGCGCCTGGGGTGGGAAGGCATAGCTTACATTGACGCCAGCCGCCCGCGTGAAGAGCTTCAGTTCAAGCCGAGCGATGAGCGCACCTGGCGTGACGGTTACCTCCTGGTGCTCAATCGCCTCAACACACGCGACATCGAGCGTGCAGGTGGGACGATACTGCAATCTACCCGAACCAACCCCGCAGCCGTTCAGGTTAGCGCCCTGCCGCCACATCTGGCATCATTCGCCCAGGGCCACTCTCCAGGCGACAAGGTTGACCTGACACCTCAAGTTGTGGCTAATATTGAGGCGCTCGGCCTCGATGGTCTGGTTGTGATTGGCGGGGACGACACACTCAGCTATGGGGCAAAGCTGTCGGCCAAGGGAGTGCCTGTCTGGGGGATTCCAAAGACGATGGACAACGATGTGCCAGGCACCGAATACTGCCTCGGCTTTCAGACTGCTCTTCACCGTGCCGGGGAGTTCATAGAGCGGATGCGCTCCACTGCGGCGTCGCACAGTGAGACAGTGCTCTTTCGCATGTTTGGGCGCGACGCGGGCTTTACGGCTCTCGAAACTGCTATTGTCACCTGGGCTGACCGTGTGCTGATCCCCGAAGTCGCCGTCGGTTTAGACACTCTGGCGGCGCTGATTGAAGGCGACAGGCGAAACCCTTACTCTTACTCGACAGTTGTCCTTTCCGAAGGGGCCAACTTCGGCATCGCTGTGCCGGAAGTGGGTGAAGCAGACGCATACGGGCATCGCAAGAAGGGCAATGTGGCCGACTTTCTGGCAGAGGAGCTTGCGAAGCTTATGCCCAACGTGCGCTTCTTGCCCGTTGATCTCACTTATATCCTGAGAAGCGGCGAACCCGATGTTTACGATAAGCATATGGCAATATACTATGCCAATCTGATTATGAGCCTTGTAGAGCAAGGCACAGGGGGCGCCATGTCCGCATATCGGGAGGGCGGCTTTGTCTTTACCGATTTGCCTGACAAGAGCCACCCTGCAAGGCGAGTTGACCCCGCCCACTACAACGCCGAACGTTGCCGCCCTAACTTCGAGCATATAACCGGCCCTTACAGACCTCTGCCGGCGCCGGGCGATGAATGATGTCTCTGAAGGGCAGCCGCAAACGAGCTGACTTTGCTGCCCTCGCAGCGCTAGCTCTGTTCGCCCTCGCGTTGTGCTGGCCTGTGCTCCTGGGAAAAGTGCCTGTAGCTGCCGACACCTTGTACCTGTGGGCGCCTTGGAGCAAGCTGCCGCATGCGCCTGTGCAAAACTCCGCGCTGGCGGATTCCTCCCTCCTGTATCTCCCCTGGGTAGCATTTGAGCGTGCGTCGCTGGCTTCAGGGGAGTGGCCGCAGTGGGACCCATACTCCTTCGCAGGCGCTTCTTTCGCCGCCAACTCTCAGAACCAACTCTATTACCCTCTGACCTGGCTTCTGTGGTTGCTGCCGTTGAGTGGCTCTATTCAACTCCTCGCCCTCTTCAATCTATCTTTAGCAGGCTGGGGAATGTACGCATTCTGCCGCTTGCTTGGAGCCACACAACTCGGCAGCTTGATTGGTGGCCTTGTATTCGCGGGAAGCGGGATGATGCAGCTGGCTTTGGAAGCTCCCGGAGTAGCCTCCGTCTATGGTTGGCTGCCGTGGATGCTCTTTGCGACCGAGATGGCGCTGACTCGAAAGAGCGCGCGCTGGACAGCTGTGGCAATCCTGGTTTGCGCGCTCCAGACAGTCGCCGGCAACTTGCAGTGGGTACTTTACAGCTATTTCGCAGTGGGCTGCTGGATCGCGTGGCGCGCCTTACCGGTTATGAATTATAGATTAGAAGTTACCGGGCATAGGAGAATTCTCCTTGCATCGAGCTGGCGCTCCACATGGCAGACCCTCTTGCGCGGGGCGCTGATACTCACAGCGGCGCTGGTGCTGTCAACGATCCATCTCGCGCCTTTCCTGGAACTCTCGTCGCTCGCGGGCCGCACCGGAGGCCAGGTCTCATCTCATTCGCCTCCATTATCTACTCTGCTGAGGCTTCTCATGCCGCAGTTCTTCGGCACAGCTGCGCCCGGGGTAGGTACGCCTATGGTCTTCAACGACCTCTGGTACGTTGGCATACCTGCGCTGCTCTTGGCATCTGTGGCAGTGGTGCGCCGAGCGCATCGCTCGGTGGGCTTCTGGCTCGCCCTGGCTACCTTCGCAATTTTGGTGGCCTTCGGCATCGGGCCTTTCCTCTACATACGCCGGCTGCCGGGGCTGAGCGCGCTCCTTCCCTCGCGCATCGGCTATTTGCTCATCACCTCGCTTTCGGTGCTGGCCGCTCTTGGCTTCGGCGCGTGGCTGCGTATTGCAGACGAGAAGCCGCGGCGCGCCTTTCTGTGGCTTGGCGCGCTGGCGCTAGCGCTGGCCGGGGCGTTGCTGGCCGGCCTATTGCTCCGAAACGCGGAAACGGATACCGCGCTTCAGCAACTGATGGGGGAGCAGCTGTGGCGCGGCGCGGTCATATCTCTGATAAGCTTGGCGGCTCTTGCGCTCTGGCCGCTTCTCTCCTTGAAGCGAACCCTTGCCCCGCGAAGTGCGCCTTCTCTCAGGGCCGCACTCCCTCTACTGCTGGCGCTGTTGGTCGCGGCAGACCTGCTAACCTCAGTGCCCGGCTATAACTCCTTTGTTTCGCCTGATGCGCTGGTGCCCGTTACTCCGGCGCTCATCTGGCTTCGTGCCCAGCCGGGCAATGGGCGACTGCTTGGGCTAGACGCAGGAGGTGTTACCTTCAACCCTAATACGCAGATGCTCTACGGCTTCTCATCAGTTGAGGGATACGATTCGTTGCACACGCGCCGTTATGAGGAGTTTTGGGGCGCGGTTGACGCGCAGGTGCGGCCTGTTGCCCGGGGCAACCCCTACTCGAACGTTTCTGTTCGCCCTCAAGCTTATACTTCAACGCTGGCAGACCTTCTAAACGTCAGCTATATTGCTTCCTCCACTCCGATCAGCATACCAACAAGCTACACCCCTTCCTACAACGGAGAAATATACATCTACAAGAACGGCAACGCATTGCCGCGCGCCTTCCTGCTGACGGAGGCAAAAGTACTCTCCACCGTGCAAGTCAGGGCCGAGTTAGCTTCTCCACAGTTCGACCCCAGTAAGGTGTTGCTCCTTGAGGCTGACGAGCAGCCGCCCCAAGTGGCCGCACCCACAACCTCAGCCCCAGGCAGCGTGCAAATAACCGACTATAAGTGCAACAGCGTCGTTGTGGAGGCGCAGGTGAACACCAACGCATGGCTTGTGCTGGCAGACGCTAACTACCCGGGTTGGCGCGCCACTGTGGACGGCCACGAACAACAGATATACACGGCTGATTACCTGCTGCGCTCTGTACCCCTCGCCCCCGGCAGGCACCGAATCACCTTTACTTTCGCGCCGACAACTCTTCTGCCTGGCGGCATCCTGAGCGCCGGATCGCTCGCGTTGTTGATCTTGTTCATAGCTGGCCTACTTCCGTTTGGACGCTTCAGGTCTCAGTTAGATAATACATAGGTATAGTTTATGCTGGTGTCCTGAACAACTGTGGTTTGCCCATAAGTTAAAGGCTACTGAGAGGCAAACGGGATGGCAGACGCGCATGCTGCTGGCGAGTCGCCTGAAGAGGAGCCTGCTGGGGGCGGGCTGTTCCTTCCACGTGGGGCAATCTTTGCCAACAGGGAAGATGCAGGGCGGCAACTGGCTGCAAAGTTAGAGAAGTACAAAGGTGCGAACGGTGTGGTGCTGGCCCTTCCACGTGGAGGAGTGCCGGTGGGCTACCAGGTGGCGCGCGCCCTGCGTCTACCGCTCGACCTCTACGTGGTGCGTAAGCTGGGCGCTCCTGACCAGCCGGAGCTTGGAGTTGGCGCTATAGCTCCAGGCGGCGTGATTATCCTGGATAATAACGCCATTGCCGCGCTTGGTATTACTCGCGAGCAGATCGAAGAAGTCATCGGGGCAGAGCGCGCGGAGATGGAGCGGCGCACGCTCGCGTTTCGGGGTGCTCTTCCACCTCCTGATGTACATGGCAAGACGGTTATACTCGTAGACGACGGCCTTGCAACGGGCGTTACCGCTTCTGCCGCGATTATAGCGCTACGAAAGCAGGAGCCTGCTCGTATTGTGCTGGCGGTGCCGGTCTGCGCGAGCGCAACGGTCGCCGCGTTGAGAGCGCAAGTTGATGACCTGATTTGTGTAGAGACGCCGCAGCATTTCGCCGCTGTCGGTCTCTGGTACGCCAACTTCGAGCAGACTACGGACGAGGAAGTTGTTGACTTGCTTGAGCGTTCACAGCCCTCCCGTCAGGGGCGCACCGTAACACAAGGTGCACAGGAGTCGTCCTCTCTGAAGTGGACCTTGACTGCTTCAGAAGGAGCAACACCTGTGCAACGCGCTGTACAGGTGCCGGTAGGCGATATTTCTATTGACGGCGATTTGACGATACCCAGCTCTGCTAGCGCGGTTGTGCTCTTCGCGCATGGAAGTGGAAGCAGCCGCTTCAGCTCGCGCAACCGTGCGGTAGCTCGTGAGCTTCAGAATGCTGGATTCGCCACTCTACTCATCGATCTTCTCACCGCTGAAGAAGAGATAGCTGAGGCGCAGACCCGTCACCTCCGCTTCGATATTAGCCTTCTTGCCGAGAGGCTCGTCTATGCTATGAGCTGGCTGCGAAGCGAAGAATCAACTGCTGCCCTGCCTATTGGTCTCTTTGGCGCAAGCACAGGGGCAGCCGCAGCGCTTGTAGCTGCGGCTGCCCGGCCCGATGATGTGAAAGCCATTGTGTCGCGTGGTGGGCGGCCCGATCTTGCCGGGAAGCATCTCTCGCAAGTGGCTGCTCCTACGCTACTTATTGTCGGGGGCGAGGACACGCAGGTGATAGAACTGAATAAGCAGGCGTTTGCCGAACTCCCCGCAGTAAAGGAGATGGCGATTGTCCCAGGGGCAACCCACCTCTTTGAAGAGCTTGGCGCGTTGGAGCAGGTCTCCCGGCTTGCTGTCGAGTGGTTTTCTCGCTTCGTGGTGGTATAAACATTGCTGTCACTTTAGCCTACAATTCTTGTTCTTCCAAATGAGGAAGGAGGACGCTGTTGGCCGCTCAAGATGAAGAGGGAACCCAAAGACCGGAGGATGGCGCATCTACGATAGAGCAGCCCCGTGGCGCTGAGCCTGAGCCTACGGCAAAGCCAAGCCAGGCCGAGGGTGATCGCGACACGATAAGCGCTGACCTCAAAGAGAAAGAGAGCGAAGGGAAGCTTGAGCGCTAAGGCGTGTGGATTGTCGCGTCCAGGCTTATCTCTCTATCGGCCCAACGAAAGGAAACGTCATGGCAAATGAGAAGCTGGTGCCCCCACAACGGGCAGTGATAACGCCGGACCGAGGCCCTGCGACAGACCCCAACCCAGGCGAGCGTTCCACGACAGCTGATGCATCGGGCCTTCCCGCCGAGTCGCTGGGTGTTCTGCCATTACGTGGCACAAGAGCAGGTGGTGGGGCGCAAATTGATATTGGGGCACAGGTGGGGATCAGGCGAAATCTTGAATTCACCGCAGGGGGCAGGGCACAGCGATTTATCACCGGCACCTTCAGCTATAGCAGGCCCGCCTACGACCCCAAGACGGGCGAGCTTCACACCAGCTCTGCCAGTGACAGCGGTGAATCCACCCTGGGGGCGGTTGCGCCCACAGGCAAGGAAAACGCCATGACCCCCAAAGTGCAGGGCGGGGGTGACGTGAACGACACTACAACAAGCCACGCAAGCGGCGACTCAGCCCCTGACCGCAGACGCGACAAGCGCACATCGTAGCTCGCTCCAAGGCCTTTTGCCGCTTGGTCCGGTTTTTGCTCTGAATATCTGTGGTTGCGTTTTAGAGCCGCGAGAACCGAAAGGAGGGCATAAATGTCACCAAGGGGCATCAAAGATGGAAGCAAACTCGACCGCCAGTACGAGCACATCAAGGATTCGTATGAGGAGAGAGGTAGCTCCGAAGATCGCGCTGAAGAGATAGCCGCCCGTACCGTAAACAAAGAGAAGCGGGAGGAAGGCAAAGCCAAGAAGGCGAAGAAGAGCTAGAAGGCGCTTAACGAAGTTGACTTCAACTATTGAAAAAGCTAGATCAAGGAGGCTTTACAGTGAACAACAACCAGACCAATGAGCAGACATGCCCCAAGTGCGGCATGCCAAAGGAAGAGTGGCAGGGCAACAACGGACAAGGTGTCCAGCTTGGCAGTGAAACATATTGCTGCCAGGGCTGCGCAACCGGCACAGGCTGCACCTGCCGCTAGCTCTTTCTACTTAGCCAGCACCCACTTTAGCAAGCAGGGTGCAAAACAACAGGAAAAAGAGGCCGGGATACAACGGCCTCTTTTCCTTCTTCCCCCAACGGCCCCGACATGTGGACTACATATCCCCGAAGGTCAGTGTTACCGGCACCGGTGGCTAAGAACTCTCACCGACCGAGGAAAGGCGGCTCAATCCAAAGGCAAGCACCAGCCAGCTTATGCCTACGGTAACGGCTGTAGCAGCAAGCGCACCAACGAGGAATGCAGGCGCAACCAGGCTCGGTTGGAAAAGTTGCGCGAGGAGTGGCAGCAAGAATAGCGTCCCTGCAATTAGTCCGAGGATTATCCACGCTATCCATGCAAAGACGCTTCCCCAGCCTGAGGTCATGCGGCGCGGATCGTCCCAGTTGAGGCGTGCCCAGGGCACCGCGAAACCAATTTCTATAGCCAGCAGCCCGGCCCCAAGCACCTCAACCGCCAACCAGCCGTAAAAGAACCACAAAAGATTAAACCCCTTCCATAGCTCAGCCGCTATCATCAGTATTGTACTCAACGCCATAAAAGGGATAAGTGAAGCGAGCAGCTTGCCGCGCAACAACTCCAAGCCTGTGATAGGGGCAATTTTGAGAATCCACCAGGAGCGCCCTTCCATACTTATGCTCGTCGCCGCTATGCGGGCGAAGAAAAGGACTGTGATCGCCAGCACGCCTGCCGATACATATATGCCCGTGGGGTCTATGCCATTATGCTCAGTCAATGAAGAAAAAGGGTTCCTACTGCCCCTTCCGCCACCCAGAACGTTCAAGTAGACTATAGGGATAAAGACAAGAGGTGCGAATAACTGCGCAAAATTGCGTAGATCGCGTGGCAGCACTCGCCAGTCCTTGAAAACAATCGCCATCGAAGCGGAGGCCTTACCTAACAGCCCGCTGTGGCTTGCGGCTCGTACTGCGCGCTCTTTGCTTCGCTTTGCGCTGCCGCTGCTTTGCATACGCACCCAACCGCTGGCATAAAGGTTCTCTGCAAGTAAAAGACAGCCGCCGAAAAGCCCGAAAGTTAGCACAAAAAAGCCTGCCAGCCCTGCCCCCGCTCCGAGTAGATCGCCAACCCCTGCCGCAGCGAGGCCATGTCCCGCCACCATCGAGGGTATCGGCAGATTGGCAACTCCCCGTAGACCGTCAAGGAAACTCTCCAGCGTGGCTGGCCCGTTGCTGTTGAATATCTGGCGACCCCAGAGGCGCGATGTCTGGCTTATCAAACCACAACTTATCCCGAAGAGGGCACCAAACAATCCGAGGACCTCACGCACCCGGCGCGCGGGTGCAAAGCGCGCTACAAGCATGACGAGGATTGCCGAGAGGCCCACGGGCAGTAGAGGCGTGCCCGTGACTGCCAGCAGAGCCGCGACATAATAGAGCGGCCCGTATTGAGCCGCGATGCCATAGCTGATCAAAGCGGGCAACGCCGTGGCCGCCAGCAATGCGTAGTTCCAGACCATCCCATCCAGCAATTTGCTGGCGAATACTGCCCGGCGGTTTACCGGCGCGCTCATCAGCAGTTCCAGGTCGCTCGACAAGAAGAGCGAGCCGAGTGCGGTGCCAAAGCTGGTAAGAAGCACCAGCAGCGTAACGGCAGTCAATATCACCCCGGGCAACAGCGCCTCCAGATGCTGATCTGGATTGTCGCTTACCAGCACACCGGCGAAGGTTCCTATTACTCCTGACGTGGCGACCAAAACACCACCCACCCACAAAGCGCCGATTACGGTAAGCACTTTAGGTAAGAGTTTGCGGCTCTTGAAGTTGTTCCAGCCTATCTGCAAACGCAGCATCAACAGAAGCCAGGTATCGGCAATCATGCGAGCACCTCGGCCATCTCCGCATATTCCGCGCCGCCCGTGAGCTTGAGGAAAATATCCTCCAGTGAACTTTGCCCCTGCGTGCCGCGCAACTCAGCTATTGTGCCTGTAGCCACTATCGCGCCGTTGTTAATGATGATCACCCGGTCGCACATACGCTCGGCGATCTCAACTATGTGCGTTGAGAAGAAGACAGCTGCGCCACGCTCGCGAAGCTGACCGAGCATGTCTTTGATGAGCCGCGCGGAACGTGGATCGAGGCCGACCGTCGGCTCGTCAAGGAAAAGAACGTTCGGATTGTGTATTAATGCCCCGGCTAATGCCATCTTCTGCTGCATACCATGACTGTAGCCTTCGATCATATCCGTCGCGGCATCGGTGAGATCGAAGATGCGTAGTAGCTCATTAGCTCGCCGCTCTGCCTGATCAATGGGCACCCGATAAAGACGGCTCATAAAGCGCAGGAACTCCCACGCATTGAGCTTGCCGTATAGATTGGGAGTATCCGGCACATAGCCGAATTGGGCTTTGGCCGCGATAGGGTCTGCCTCGATATCGTGGCCCATGATGGCTGCCTTGCCTGCCGTCGGCTTCAATAGCCCGGTTAGCATCTTTATCGTTGTAGTCTTGCCTGCACCATTAGGGCCAAGAAAGCCGACGATCTCGCCTGGGCGAATAAGGATGTCCACCCCCTTTACCGCTTCATGCGCTCCGTAGCTCTTTCTTAGCCCCTGCGCGCTTATAGCGGGCACATTACCGGCGCTGCTGTACTGAAAGCCTGTTCCGTTGTCACTTATCACAGATGTTTTTGCCCTCTACTAGAGAATCACTAATGCATTCCGAGTAATCATGCCCCTGTGGGCCACCACCGACAATGAAAATAGGGGTAAGTTTGTGGATACTCCAACCCCGCCAGGCGAGACCCCTGCACCCCCTACTTTCAAAGCAGACGTTATACGAGTGCCCGCCTGCTGAGGTTACACTCGAGGTTACACTCGATGTTCACAGTTAATCAGTCTACCATATCTGACGGCTACTCTTCCTGATTTGTACATGGTATTTACCTCTCGAAGTTTCCACATAACTGACGGTCGCTGCCGATCTAAACACTCACAAATGAGAGGCTGTTTGTAGCCGCGCCCCTGATCTTCACTCTATGCAAATGTTCCAGAATAGGGGTGCGTCACCCGCCCTCACCCCACGAGGGGTGAGGGCGCACAGTTACCTCTTGAACTTTTTGCCCCACCCCTAATCTGAACCTTTACTCCGTTCAACCCGTTGACACCGCACCCCACCCGTGCTAGACTGGTCGCGTGACAGGGCATCGCTCCAAAACATCCCGACGCTTTTCTTCCTGGCTTCTCGCCTCGGCGCTCATAAGCCTGCTTCCTTTGCTGGCGGCCCAGCCCTCCCCAAGCAGTGCTGCGCCCGTGGCGTTCGCCGACAATGCCTTTCAGCGTATCTGGGAGCGCACCGACGCCCCCGTCCTCTCCGGCCAGACACAGCGCAGCTGGTATTGGGGTCCTCAGCCCGGCATCACCCGCAACGAGCCGTACTCCGGCAGTAAAAGCGGCACCCGCCTCGTCCAGTACTTCGACAAAGCCCGCATGGAGATAAACAACCCGGCAGGAGACCGTAGCAGCCAGTGGTTCGTCACTACCGGGCTGCTCGTTGCTGAGATGGTCTCCGGCAAGGAGCAAGTGGGCGATAAGTCGTTCGTTCCCAGGCAGCCCGCCGAGATAGCGGTCGGCGGCGACGGCCTCCTCGCCGACCCTGATGCCCCTACCTACACCTCTTTCCGGCCCATGGCCTCCCTGACCGGGCCGGGTGCCAACCGCGCTCCACAACGCACAGGCCAGCCTGTCACAGCCACTATCAACCGCGCCGGGCAGGTGGGCGACAATCCGTCACTCGCCCTCTACCCCGGCACCAAAATAGCCGCCTATAGCGACGTGCTGGGCCATAACATCCCGCAAGCCATGTGGGATTTCCTCAACCTCAAAGGGGTGGTTGAGCAAAATGGCGCTACGCAGAGCGGGCAAACGCTCGCCAACTGGGTCTTTACGATGGGCTACCCGATTACCGAGCCTTACTGGGCGCGAATGAAGATCGGCGGCATCTACTATGATGTGATGTTCCAGATGTACGAGCGGCGCTCGCTTGCCTATATACCTTCTTTCCCTAAAGGCTGGCAGGTGCAGATGGGCAATGTTGGCCGCGATTACTACCGCTGGCTCTATGGAGGCCCGCTCCCCAGCCCCGTTGTGCCACTGGGCGCGCCCGCTCCCCCTCCTCAGCCTCCCGCTAACATAGATGCCACCATAAACCCAGCCACAGCCGCGAGCGGGGCGACCCTCACAGCATCGCTCTCCGGCTTTCGTCCCGGTGAAGCTATAGCATCCTGGTTCACAGGGCCAGGTGGCGACGCCAGCGACGCCCGTATCAACCTCAAAGCCGCTGAGGATGGCACGGTGGGCGATGTTTCGATACCCACTGCGGGCCTCGGCGCGGGCGTGTGGGCCATCACCTTTCATGGCAGGGCCAGCAACCACGAGTCGGTAGCCTACTTCACCCTCACACCATCGTCAGCCACAGCGACACCCACAGATGCGGCCCAGCAGCCCACTTCTACAGAGCCCGCCGGAGCGACAGCCGTCGCCACCTCCACCCGAGTGCCGACGCATGCGGCGCAGGGCAGCCCAACGCCAACCCCCACGATGCCCAACGTGCCCACGGAGCCACCATCGGGCTTTGTCCTGGCCGTAAGCCCTGGCTACGGCTCCCCCTCCGGTCAGTTTACTTTTAGCGCGAGCGGCTTGAACGCCGGTGAGCAAGCACAGGTGCAGTTCACCGATCCAACGGGCGCGGTGGTCTATCCCGCGGGCTCCAACAACGGCCTCTACACAGCCGATGGCGCAGGCAACGTCATCTTTTCTCTGGTGCCCGCGCAGGCATTCCCCGCCGCTCCCACGGGCGTATGGCTCTTTGAGCTAAGAGGGCTTCGGTCGGGGCTTGATGGAGTAATAGGCTTCACGCTGCAATAGCGGCGCTCTCTGCTGGGCGACAGCTATTCCTCACCTTGCGCTCTCATCTCATCTAGCCACTTTTGCTCTTGTTTGTTGAGCTTGGCTCTTTCAAGCAGGTCGGGCCGCACTTTCAACGTCCGTGCGACGGCCTCCCGCCTGCGCCACGCCTCGACCTGGGCGTGGTGCCCGCTTACCAGCACCGGAGGCACTCCCCAGCCTCTAAAGCTGGCGGGACGTGTGTATTGTGGGTATTCCAGCATCCCCTGGGCGTGTGATTCGTCCTCTGCCGAGCCTTCCGCCAGTACACCTGGCACCAGCCTTGCCACCGCGTCCGCCACCACCATCGCGGCCACTTCTCCTCCGGTGAGCACGTAGTCGCCGATGCTTATCTGATCGGTGATCAGATGCTCTATCACCCGCTCATCTACCCCTTCGTAGTGCCCACAGATGATAATCAGCCGAGGATAGCGCGCAAGCTCCTCAGCCACACCATGAGTGAAGCGCTTCCCCTGTGCACTCATCAGGATTATGGGGGCTTGCGGCGGATCAGGGATCGGAGGCTGCGCCTCCAGCAAGGCTTCTGCGGGCGGTGTATAGAAGGTGACGCCTTCGGTTGCTTCGGGGAGCCTGTAGACCCACTCCGTTGCCCTGAATAGAGGCTCAGGCTTCATCACCATGCCTGCCCCGCCGCCGTAAGGGTAGTCATCGGCTGTGTGGTGCTTGTCAGTGGTGTAGTCGCGTATATTGTGCAGGCGTACAGCTATCTGCCCCGCCTCAATTGCCCTCTTGAAGATGCTCGCCCCCAGCACACCGGGAAACATCTCTGGAAAGAGGCTCAAAATGTCGAATAACAACTCTCAGTCGTCCTCATCGAAGAGCGGCTCTAACTCATCGGCGGCGAGTTGACCTTTGCTGAAGGTGTATGTAGAAGCCCTGCTCGTGCCCTGACGTGCCCCATCAGTGGGCGGTGCTGCCTCGTTACTCTGCGTCGAGTTGCCCCCTCTCTTTTCCTTTTCACTCGCGGGTGTGCCGAAAAGGATGCTGCTCTCGAAGGTCTCCACCTCAAACGACAGCGCTTCGGCTTCACCCGTTTCAGGAGTCCTCGCCTCAAAGCTGCCTGCGCCCACAGCCGCTGACCTCAGTGCCCGCTCGCTAACTTGCTTTACACGCAGCTCTGCCTCATCGAGCATTGCTGTGCAACTATCAGCCAGAGCCATCCCTTCCTCGAAGGCTGAGAGCGCCTCCTGCAACGTCAGGTTTCCCTCGCTGAGCTTCTGCACAACCTCCTGCAAGCTGATGTAGCTCTGCTCAAAGCTTTCATTCTTATCGCCATGTGCGCCATTTCTGTTGTTCTGTGCCATAGTTCCTACCTTCTGTGGAATTACGAGCTACGACTGCTGCGCGATTCATACTTCATAATTCCTTCGACCGCTCCATCGGCTACTCGCACCTCTATGCGGTGGCCGTTCTTGGCGTCTTTGATGCTGCTCACTACCTTACCCGTCTCCAGGTCGCGTACTATGGCGTAGCCGCGCTTCAGTATTTGCAACGGAGAGAGGGCGTCGAGCCTATCGCTCATGCCCGTAACGCGCTCCCTCTTGAGGGCCATGCTGTGCGCCATATACGTAGTGAGCGCCGCAGACAATGCCTGAACGCGCTGCCTGTCGTTGCTTACCTGCCACACCGGCGATAGTCGCTCCAATTGCGCCCTTTCCGAGGCAAGCTCGTCCCACGCAATTGCCAGCCTGCCGCGCATATCGCCTGTCAGAAGGCGCTGCCACGACGCCACAGTGGCCCTTATCTCTGCGATGTCGGGCGTGGCGAGCTCGGCTGCTGCTGATGGAGTGGGCGCTCGCAGATCGGCTACATAGTCTATTATAGTAAAATCTTTCTCATGTCCCACGCCGCTAATCACCGGCACTCTGGAGGCATAGACCGCGCGGGCCACCACCTCTTCATTGAAGGCCCACAGCTCCTCTATAGAGCCGCCGCCGCGGGCCACAATCATCAAGTCTACCGCTTCATCACCTTCCATCGCGTTGAGGGCGGTGATTGCGCGGGCAATCTGGCGGGAAGCGCCTTCTCCCTGCACCTGGGTTGGCGAGAGCACCACTTCACCGAGAGGATATCGCCTGCCCAATACGTTCAGTATATCTTTCAAAGCTGCCGCCTGTGGCGAGGTTACGATACCGATTCGCCTCGGCAGAAGAGGCAGTGGGCGCTTGCGATCAGTGGCGAAGAGGCCCTGCTGCTCAAGTGTTGCCTTCAACTGCTCGAAGGCCATGTAGAGCGCACCCTGGCCTTCCTCCTGGAGCATGTCTACGTAGAATTGCAGGTTGCCCGTCGCCTCATAGAGAGAGACATTGCCGTGCGCTACCACCGCCGCGCCATTAATGGGCAGCACAGTTTGCCATATCGCCTGCTGCCTGAACAACACGCAGCGCATCTGCGCGTCGAGGTCCTTTATGGTGAAGAAATAGTGCCCTGAGCCTGATTGTGACAGATTTGACACTTCGCCCGCGATCCAGCAGTCGTAGAGCGCATCGTTGCTCTCCAACAACTCACGCAGATAGGAGGCAAGCTCGCCCACGCGGAAGATTTTCAGGGGGTTGATCGATCCACTCAGCATTTGCAATCAGACATCGTAACTGTGACGCACGGGAAAAAGCTAATGATCATCTTGATTTGTAAGGTCGCAGGAACAGGTCACAGCCGCGTCCCTACGACCCCCCCACCTATTTACTCAGCCGCAGTTGTGAATTAGCGTGAAGCCTTCACTCTGCGAAGCTGTGCGCCGCCGAGCAGCATTGCAGCGCCTATAGCCGCAAGCCCCAGCCACAGACTCTCTCCGCCCCCTGTGGTCGGCATACCCGGTACATTACCACCATTGGCAGCAAGCACCGTTATGTAACCCTTCATCGACATGGTGTCGTGCAAGATGCAATAGTACTCATAGGTGCCGGGCTTTGAGAAAGTCAGAGAGTAGCTGCGCGACCCTGGTATGGGCACCATAGTGCCCCAGAGGAAACCTGAGTTGAACAGCCCTTGCCCATTATAACTATCTCCACCCTGTTTGGTAAGGGCTACGGGGTTGAAGTATATCTTTGGCGGGCCGTTTTGCTGAGGCACGATGGTGTTCAGGTCCGGCTCTGCGCCGCCTGACGCGAGCGTGACGGTATGCGGCGTGCCGAGAGATGTTTCGGTCCAGGCAACAGAGTCGCCCTGATTAATGGTCAGGTTATCGGTGCTGAAGCGCATGTAATCCACTGTTGGCAGGGGCGCGCTTATGTTGATGTTGTAGGTGTTTGTTCCCGGCTGCTTTTGTGGTGCGGGTATCTTGGAGACCGCATCCTGCGCGTCCACCAGGTCTTTGGCAAGCTGAGCACGCCCCGCCGCCAACACAGCATCAGGCGTCATCGGTAGGGTGCTTCCAGCGGCCTGCACCGTGATCGTCCCCTTCATCACCGGCATATGGTAGATGCAGAAGTAAGTGTACGTGCCGGCTTTGGTGAAGGTGAGCTTGTATGTCTTGACAGGCTGCGCGCCAACGCCCATAGTCCCTGAGCCTGCCATCGCGCTGCCATCATAAGTGGCTCCGCCTTGCGGGAAGTCCAACTGGGGATTCTCCTGTACCATCCCGTTGGCATCCGGAGGCAGAGTAAGCGCAGGCGGATCCTGACCCAGCGCAGGAAAGAAAACGTCATGTACATCGGCGCTGTTGTGCTGCCACGTTACGGTGTCGCCGACGTTGATCGTCAGGTTAGCCGGATAGAACTGCATCGCGCTGAAAGCCATATCGGGGCTATCCCCGCCCGCGAGAACCGTCCAATCCGTCGCGGCAGCTTGGCGTGCAGGCGCGGCCAACGCTGTGCCCTGCACGCTCCCCGCCATCGTGCCTACCGCCAAGAGTGTGCCTAGAATAAGCTGTTTCTTTGACATAGTACCCTCCACTTTCATGTCTTTTTGTAGATTTGTAAGAAAGTAAAAGCTGGCTAAGCTCATAAATAGCGGCAGCACCTCCGGCGAGTGCAGGAAATTGTCAGGGTTAAAGTGTGCGCCCCATGTGGGAGGGACTACTGGCGGGACGCTGTTCAATCTCCTGGTATGGCACTTTAGATTATCAGTGTACCCATTATAACTGTAATTGTACGATTACAGAGATGATGAGAGGTGTCAATATTGAAACTTTTGATCAGCTGACAGGTGGGCGGTCCTTTGCCCCTGCTCGCAGCCCTTTTTTGACGAGCCATTCCAGCTTTGTCCCCTCGAAGCGCAGCTTGAAGAGGAAAACAAGGTTCTCAACGCCATCTCTCATGGGGAAGAGTTTGGTCTCGCCGATTCGCTCACTGTAGTTGACGTGGTATTCCCCGAAGCGCAGCCGTGGGTTACTTATCACTCTCAGTTTGATCTCTTCGGAGAAGGGCATGCCCCGACTCTCCAGCCTTATCTGCTTCAGTACCTCCCGGCGGAAGACCCACATCCCCGACTGCGAATCTGCAATCCAGCGCAGCCATAGGACCCGCGTGGTGTAGGTAAGTATTTTATTGCCCAGCACATTACGGAAGCGCATAGCTTTGGGATTTCGCAACGGAAAGCGGCTGGCCGAGATAAAGTCGTATCTCTTCGCAAGCAAGCTGTCAACAATTGGGCCTATCGAGCCGGTGGGGTAGGTGCCGTCGCCGTCGGCTGTGGCGATTATGTCGCATCGCGCCACCGGAAGCCCTGCCTTGTATGCATTGCCGTAGCCCTTTTTTGTCTCGAAGACCACCTCAGCGCCCAACTCTTGCGCGATGCGCCCCGTCTCGTCAGTGGAGTTATTATCCACCACAACTACCTGATCTATATAATCAGGCATCGAGCGAAGGACTGATGCGATTCCTTGCTCTTCATTAAAGCAAGGAATGACCACAGAGACTGATAGGCCTTTGTACATGCGCTCCTATACGTCTACTTGCCGCCGAGACCACCCGTCTTGCCATGCTCCGTGTTGCGACGCTCGTAGGCGCTGTTCACAATCTTCTCGATGTCTTCATTGGTGAACAGGAAGGACTCGGAGATCGTCTGGTATCCACTGCGCTCCGATGTATAGATAAGCCCCCGCACAAGAAGTCCTTCTTTTAGCTCGATTATGCACACCTCTTTCATGTTGTTCTGGTCAATGAAATAGCCTATGGCGCGGAGTACTTCCTCGTAATCTGCGCGTCCGGTTCCGGTGTAGTTCAACATCTTCTTGCTCCCGTCACCGCTCAATGAGGTGCATGACTAAAATATCCTTAGCTGCGCGTGGCCCTGCAAATTATAGCACAGGGGTGCCTGGGGTGCAAAAAGGGCGGCGAATGGTAAGCGTTCAGAGTTGAGGTGTAACAAAGTTCAAGATGTATCTGTGCACCTTCACCTGCCGCACCCCAATTCTGAACACTTACTGGCGTGTTACTGATTACGAAGTACAAGTTACGATTTAGCGGTAAGCTAACGAAGCAGATGACACTCTTATTTGCTCACACGCCTCGATGCTAATGTAGCTCGCAGCGCGTCACTTATTGGAGGAGGCCTTGACGGGCATGATATATTTATCGCAATGACGCTTTCTAAGAGACAGCTCAGGCGGGTGGTTGGCTTATGTGTCACCGTGCTGGGCTTGCAGGTTGCTGTATCTTTTAATCTACCCGCGATGGGTAGGGCTGAGGGGCTGATCTGGCCGGGCGAATGGCAGGCTGACAGCGCTTTCTACAACCTTTGGTCACGGGCAGATGGGCCTGTAGCTACAGGATTGGCGGCGCGTTCCTGGCTGTGGGGGCCGTTGCCGTACGCGGTGGTGGACGAGCCATATAACGAGTCGCCCACCGGTCGCCGCCTTGTAGAATATCTTGACAAAGCGCGGATGGAGGTCAACGACCCCTCGGCTGATCGCACGTCACCCTGGTTCGTGACGAGTGGCCTCCTGGTGCGTGAGATGGTCACAGGCCAGATTCAGACGGGCAACAGCCGTTTCGATGCGCGCTCGCCTGCTACCTTACTCGTCGCGGGCGACCCCACCAGCCCTGATGCGCCCACGTACGCAGCCTTCGCAACTCATCTCGGTGCTGGTCCCAGCCCGCCTGACGGACAGCCCGCGCAAGGCACTGTCAAAGAGCGCATAAACAAAGATGGCGCGGTAACCACGCTGGCGAAGAGCGATGTGCCTACCGATACCGCCCTCTTTAGCATGGCGGCTTTCGATCCCGTGAGCAGGCACAACATCCCTGTGGTCTTTGATACCTGGATGCGTCAGCGCTCAACCATGCTGGATGGTGGGCAGTTGGTGCAGGCTCCGCTGATGGACCCTTTGTACCTGCTTGGCCGCCCGATAACCGAGCCGTACTGGGCAGACGTGCTGGTTGGGGGCAAGCCCGCGCGGGTGCTGATACAGCTATACGAGCGGCGCGCTCTTACCTACAACCCGTTGAATGCCCCGGAGTGGCGTGTTGAGATGGCAAACGTTGGGCGCGCTTATTATAATTGGCGGTATAAGGACTCGCCTGTCGAGCCTGCTATCGCCGCCGAGGTAATGCAAAGCGGCCTGACAGTTCACGGCTGGAACTGGCCTGCAAGCGCGGCTGTGCAACTCTCCGTTGATCTGGCAGGAGACGCAACACCTCTCCTGGGGCCGCAAAGCGCCACCCCGGATACCGTCGGTAGCTTCGCGGCGTCGATTCCGATCAACGCGCAGATGCAAAGCGCGCTTGCTTCGGGGGCTAACGTGCGCATCACCGCTCAGGGCCAGTCGTACAGCGTGGCTTTGCCTCTAGCTTACAAGGCTGCGGCTGGCAAGGTGCAGATCACCGGCGTGCTCACTCAACTCCCAGCAAGGCCGGCGAGCTCTGAGCAGCTGTTGATGCGCGATCAGAGTGGGGTCGAGTGGTCTTTGGCTTTGAGTAACAACACTCTAATCACATATAGTGAAGGGGCCTCAGCGCCTGCAAGCGTGTTACAGGTCGGCATCTCCGTCAGCGTTGAGGGTGCTGCCCTGGGCGCGGTTGTAGATGTGAGTACACTCCGCCTGCTCTCAGTGTCACGTACATCTGCGCGACTCGGCTATGAGTGGCAGCCCAACAACAAAGCTTTACGAGTGAGCGGTACCGGCTGGCCCGCCGAGAAACCCGTGACGTTCAGTATCGGGCCTGCTAATGGCAACACGCCTGCCAGTGGCACCGCCGCAGCCGACAGTCGCGGCAATATCTACGCTGTTGTGCAGATGCCGCCCTCTCTACCCGCCGCTCAAGCCATGTGGCTGGCAGCCGCAAGTAGCGACCAGGGCGTTTTGCTCGCTCAAATTACCGTGCCGGTTGGCCCTACTCCTGCTCCTCCTCCGCAGCTAGCGTTGCTTACCCGTTCGGGTGAGCAGCTGGGGGGCGTAGGCAGTTATTGCTGGCTCAGCAGGTGCCGCGACACCATAGGGATTCCGCTGCCGGGGATGGCTTTGAGCGCTACGGCAGGCGAGGTTCTTGGCCTCCGCTCTATCTACGGTGCTGACCCACAAGCGGGCCTCACACCCCTCACCTTTTCCGCTGTGCTCTACCCCTATCCAGATAGCGCGCAGAGCACAGTCGTTGGCGGCCAGCTCTACTTTCCCCCCGCATCACAACCAGCTCACGCCACGGGTGACCTACCTGGCAGACCTTTCAGCATTGCGCTCCCACAGGGCCTACAATCAGGGAGATACGTTCTGGCAGTGAGCGTTGGCTGGCCTGGCGCGTCAGGCTCCAAAGAGAGCGCGCAATACGGCTTCACCCTGCAGGTGCCTTAGCGCAAGGGCGCGGGTCGTTCCGAGCAAAAAGTACGCTTGCAAGCAGCTCGGCCATGAATTAGCGGCCAGGCCTCAGCACTCGTTGCTCATTGCTCCTTCCCCCAGGTACTTGTCGAACCAGGAGAGTATTCCTTCAAGGCGTTCGATCCGTAGCGATGGTTTGCCACTTCTGGAGAGATCGTGCCCGCCCGCACCAACCGGGAAGCGCAGCATCTCAACGTCGCGCTTGAGGTACTTGAGCGCGGTGAATAGTTCGTCGGCTTGCTCTATATTCACGCGGTAGTCGTCCTCAGCATGGGTGATCAACAAGGGCGTGCGCATATCTGAGACGTAAGTGATAGGGGAGCGCTCCATGTAGAGCGCGAGCCGCTCCTGAGGCGTTCCCTCGAACTCCCAGTTCCAGAGCATCCATGTTCCGTCGCCCGAACCCCATGCGCTATAGAGGTTGATTACCGCTCGCATTGCCACCGCAGCCTTGAACCTTTGTGTGTGCCCGATGATCCAGGCTGTCATGTAGCCGCCGTATGAGCCTCCCGCCACGCCGAGACGCTCAGCGTCTACGGGCACTTGGCTCATTGCGTAATCAACACACGCCACCAGGTCGTCGTAGTCTACCCCGCCCCAATCGTTGGTGATAGAGTCCGAGAAGCGCTGGCCGTAGCCCTGGCTGCCTCGCGGGTTTGTATATAGCACGATATTGCCGTGTGCCGCCAGTAGTTGAAACTCGTGGAAGTATGCGCCTCCGTAAGCTGTATGCGGCCCGCCATGTATCTCCAGGATCATCGGGTAGTTGCGGCCCTCCGCCAGTTGCGGCGGCATCATGATCCAGCCCTGAACGCGCTCCCCGCCGGGTCTGTCGAGCCAGAACTCCTGTGGCTCGCTCAGCTCAACGTTGCCAAGCAGATCGCCATTTACATCAGTAAGCTTGCGCTCATTGCCGCCGTCCAAGTCAGCTCGATAAAGATCATTGGGGTTGGTAGGCGTGGTTGCGATGAAGCAAACCGCGTTACCGGCTACGTCGAAGCTGTATATCTGCCGCTGGCCGCTAACTACTTGCTTCACTTCACCGCCACTCACCGGCACCGAATAGATTTGCACAGCCCCGCCATTTGTCACCTGGAAGAAGATAGTTTTGCCGTCAGGCGAGAAGCGCGGGCGAAACTCTCCGCCACCTGAGCGCAGGTCCGAGCCAACCCATGAACCGGCTGCCCGATCAAAGCCTTCTGTCAGCTTGCGTATCTCTCCATCCTCCGACACGGTCCACACCTGGACGTTGGTGCCAAGGGCGCCTTCGCGAATACGGCTGTGGGCAAAGAGGGCGAAGCCACTGCCGCCCGGCAGCCATTCCGCATTGAAAATAGAGCTATCATGCGCTGTCACCTGCCGTGTATCGCCGGCCTTGCCATTTTCGAGCGAGAGGACAAAAAGATCGTTGACAGATATATAGTCCGCGTCCGCTTCTTTGTTCGACAGGTAAGCGATCTCCTTGCCGTCGGGTGACCACCTGGGGCTTTGTACATCCCACTCCCCCTCTGTTAGCTGCTCCGGCTTGCCGCCATCACTGGGGATAAGAAAAAGGTGGGTACGCCGCTCGACAAGCCCTGTGCCATCTGCCTTGAAGTAGAGTCGAGTGATGCTCTTAGCGTGATCTCCCTTCTCCTCTGGCTCCTTCTCGTCTTCCTCGTCCTCCTCCCACTCGCCCGCCGTGACCCTCGGCAAGGCAAGTCCCTCGGCGCTGCCTGCGCCCGGCTCCCTGTTTATCTCATCAGCAGAGCTATCTTTGCCCTCTTTGCTTCCCTCTTTCTCTTTAGCTTCGGCTGCCGCCTTTTTGTCAGCTTCGTTGTCAACCGTTGCCGTAAAAGCAATCCACTTGCCGTCGGGCGACCATGCCAGCTCTCCCACGCCGCGTTTCAGCCGAGTTAGTTGGCGTGCTTCCCCACCTTTGACGGGGATCACCCATACCTGAGGTTTGCCTGAACGGGTAGAGACAAAAGCGATCTTCTCACTATCCGCTGACCACCTGGGCGACATATCGCGCGCATTGCTGCCCGTAAACTTGGTCGCCACGCCGCTCCCCATGAGTGGCAGTAGCCAGATGTTAGAGGCATAGTCGTTCTTCTTCTTACGCATCCTTGTTTGCACAAAGGCCGCTACTCGCCCATCAGGGGATAGTTGCACGTCCGATAGAAGTCTGAAGCTATAGAGATCGTTCACTTCTACCTTGCGCCCCTTCACCTCTTGAGCACTATGGTTAGTTTGCAATATTGTCTCCTCCCAGTTAGATATTTGTCTTTACCCACTATAACAAAATACCCGTAAGGGCGTGGCGTACAGGTGGTACGGGTGACTGATAAGGCGTAGTCGCGCTGCGCCACTTTACCCCAGACAGTCCAACACGGCTGCCAGGAGCGCCATCCTGATGTAGAGGCCGTTTTGTACCTGGCGGAAGTAGTATGCGCGATCATCGCTGTCTACCTCTTCCGGTATTTCGTTGACCCGCGGGAGGGGGTGCATGACGATCATTTCCTGTCGTGCCTGGCTGAGCATCATAGGATCAACCACATAGGCGTCGCGGGCCGCCAGGTACTCTTGTGCCGCATTCAGTTCGGCCACAGGACGCAACGCCTCTTTACGTTGGCCATCCAGATTCTCGTAGGGGAGACCGTACACCTGCGCGGCCAGATCGTCAAGTTTTTGGGCCACGAACCGCTCGCGCTGCACGCGGGTGACATAGAGCACGTCAACCTGCTGCATCACCCCCTGTAAGTCCTGCGTCTGGCTGACGGGCATCTCCCGTGAGCGTGCAAACTCCACATACTCCGGCGGCATAGAGAGACTTTCAGGCGCAATGCAGATAACTTTCACGTGGCAGCGGTCTATCGCCAGCAGCTTCAAAAGAGAATGAACTGTACGCCCGTTGCGTAGATCGCCCAGAAAGCCGACAGTGAGGCCATCTATGTCGGCCCCGAAGCGGTCCTTGATCGTGTAGAGATCGAGCAGAGCCTGGGTTGGGTGCTCGCCTGTGCCGTCGCCCGCATTGATGATCGGCGTTGGCCTGTGCATAGCCCGCGTCAGAGCGTCAGAAGCCGCCGCCGCTTCACGCGCCGCGCCGCGATTGGGGTGCCGGAGGACAATCGCGTCTGAATAGCAGGCGATTGTCTTTACCGTGTCGTGCAGGCTCTCGCCCTTAGTTACGGAGGAGTAGTGAACGCCGCCAGCGGTGGTGATCACCCGCCCGCCCAGCCGCTGCGTGGCTGCCTGAAAAGAGAGGTCGGTGCGCGTTGAAGGCTCATAGAATACATTAGCGACGATGCGGTGCGTAAGTATACTGTCACTCCGTCCAAGAGCTACCTGTCGGTCCATCTTCTGCGCAAGGCCAAAGAGCGCTTCCAGAACGTCAGGAGTAAACTGCTCTACTGACAGAATATGCTGGTAAGCCAGCGTCTTGAGTGTGGCTTCGGTTCCCGAATAAATAGCTGCCATAGGGCTGATCCTCTTATCTCTAACATCTCTTGATTATACGAGTTAGGATTCTCAGCTGTTAGCTCACAGCTAGCTCGTAACACGTAATCTACGCCGGGGGTGATTATATCACGTTACCGCCTGGTGCAAAAGCAGATTCAATAGTG
>JADMIH010000294.1 GCA_015478675.1 Chloroflexota bacterium
ACCGCCGAGTCGGTGATCTTGTGGATGATGTAGTTGTTGATCAGCCCGAACACTTGCGAGGGGAGGTGCTGAGGTAGCTGCGTAACGAACACGAGCCCCAACCACCGCTTGCGACCGCGCTTGGCTATGCGCGCTACCTGCTGAAAGAGCACAGGCATCTTCTCAATCCGCTCCGCCGACAGGAATTCATGCGCCTCCTCGATTATGATCAGCACCCTGGGCAGTTGTGCTTCTCCACGCTGGGCTGCCTCGTATAACTTGTCCTGCTCATCCTGTACACCGTGTAGCAGGTCGGCTATCACCAGATTGTTGAGGGTCGTGGAGTCCGTGTCTGATAGGTCGAGGATGCTCACATACCCTGGACGCAAAAGGCGCTTGTAGCTCATTGGCCTGACTTCGTCGGTGAACTGGTCGAACACGTTGATGCGCTTGAGCCGCCACAGCTTGCCGTATAAGGCACGCCAACTTACTGCGCTATCTGCGCGCACACCATTTATGCGCTTCATCACCGCATCGGCATTCTCCCTGAACTCCTGGTTGTAGAAAGTGGGCGTGCCGGGCTGCTTGTTGACCATATGGAGGAACCCATCTACAATGTCCAACAGGTACGAGAGAGTGAGGCGTGGGAATCCACGCTCGAACTCATCAATCTCCAGCGCCGCCTTCTCCTGCTCATGGTCGCCTTTTGCCGGGAAGATGCCGAGATCGCGCAGCACCAGCTTGGCGGTGTCGTACGCTTGATCAAAGCGCATGGCCTGCGCCTCGGTCAGGTCCAATATCTCTTTGACGGCATAGGGCGATAGGCGGGCGAACTGCAGGCAGAACTGCTTGATGTCCGGGTGGTCAGGGTTAGCTGTCTCGCGCCCCACGAGGTGGTAGATGGCCGTGTTGGGCACCCCGCCCGCTTGCAATCCCCGCTCCTTGAGAGCCACCAGCATACGGGGATCGTTCGTCGGCTGGTCGATCTGGGTATACTCGCCTTCTACATCGAGCACGATCACTGCGTAGTCACTGGCCTGTGCTTCGGCGATGAGACGCGATACGGTGGTAGATTTACCCCCGCCCGTGGTGCCCATGATGCCGGTGTGGCGTGGTAGCACGCTCTTATCCGCCTTGGGGACCTGAACTGCTATCTTGTCGTGGCCTACTACCAACCCCATGCGCAAGTCGCCTCCTACTTTCAGCACACGGGCTATCTCCTCATCTGTCAGGAGGAACATCGGGCTATTGGGTAGGGGGCGGAAGCGCGGTGGCACTACTCCACCGTCAACTTCTTCGCCCATGATTTCCACTTGTACTCTGCCGTGATAGGGAGGTGTGAGCACGCCTCCTCTGGCCGCTGTTGTGATAATGACCGGCGCATCGCCACGTAAGCCATCCGGCTCGGCGAATGGGCCTGCCACCACCACGCCCAGGTAATCCCGCCTGCGGACCGTTTGGCCACTATTCTCCCCACTCTCTTCCGCTTCTACATACTGCGTGGGTACTCCACTCTTGATCCGTACTATAGACTGGGAGCCGAGGGTGCCAAGCGCCACGTGCTCCTTCGCGAGCACCGCCGTTATCAGGTTGTCTTCGCTGGAGGGCAGGTCGAACGTGGTGCGGCCCACCGCTCCAGCGTACTCGACGCTCTCTTGCCACGCCCCGCCGACGCTCTCGATGGCGGACTCGATGTTTACCATGGCAGCATCAGGCACCGGCCTGGACCTGCCATCCAGGTCTCGGGTTCCCAACCTGTTCTCTCCATTGTTTGGTCGCATTTCCTGGTCGTCCATGGTTTCGCTCTCCTTTGCAACTTGCCGCACTGCCTGTTCGAGGTATCTATCCGGTGTGATATAATGCCTGTACCTTCTTTAGTCTCTGAAGTGTCACAGGATCATGTGAGCCAATATGGCACGCTCCTTCAAGAAATCTCCTTACGCATCGATTACCACCTCCGAGACCGCGAAGCCTGAGAAGATCGCGATACATAGGCGCGAGCGTCACAGCGTGCGCCAGATCCTTCATTCGGATCCTTTCGCAGATACATTCCCCCTTACAAAGGAGTTCGGCGACGCCATCCTCTTCGGCAAGGAATGGGTTTGCTATGTGCCCAATTTTGGTTGGCCCTCCCTTGTCCGCCGTTTAAGAAAGTAGTCCGCCCGCCATCTCACCCCTTGCGGGTGGAGCGTTCTGGCAAGTACTCGAATGGGACGCCCTGCGCCGCATACGCGACTTCCATCTGTGTAGCGAGTGCCTGCGCCCCGAACGTGCCCGCGCAGATGCGATCAGCCAACTCTATCAGCATGGGGAAGCCTCGATGTTCGTGCATAGTGCTGTCGGCTAGCGCAATGAGGGCTGCCTCGTGCGCGCATTCGGCGTGGGCATAAAAGACGTAGGGCGGTGCCAGCCTGGATGCCTTATACACGCCACGCACTATCTGAGGGCCAGCCTCGGCAACAAAGTCCCTGGCCAGTTTTGTGTGGTACGGGTCGTATCTGTTGTTCTCGACCATGTTGCTCATCTTTTCCTGAGCAGTTTCGACGATAGCATATTCAAGAGGGTTCAGCGCCTGCCCGATTGTCAGCAGAAGCAAGTCACGGGGCGCGCTGGGTATGAACACCCATTGCTTGTGCTCAAGGAGAAGACGGCGCAACATGAAAAGGCAATGCTCCAGAAACTCCATGCTTCCTGAGCCGGTAAGGAGCTCAAGGGGTGTGGGGTTGCCATGACCCATTCGCCAGGGTGCCGCGCATTTCTCCGCTAGTACAGCCCTTTCGGCATATGACATGATGCCCCGGCTCGCCAGCCTGCTTAGATCATCCTCGTCGCCCGCTGCTCCTATGGCACTGCGCTGCAGCCTCCGGTTCAGTAGTTCAAGCATGTGATCCAGGTCATCAGCTGCGCCTGATCGCAAGTCACGTCTGTAGAGGCGATGGACAT
>JADMIH010000295.1 GCA_015478675.1 Chloroflexota bacterium
GTATAGAAGATCTATGGGTAGGGGCCTGGAGCGTAGCGACGCCATGCCTCGCCCTTTTCGCATAATCCTCTGTTCGTCAGCGAGGATACAAGTAGGGACAGAGGGCAAGGCAGCGCCTTGCCCCTACCGCATAGGTCCTGTTTTCCCGGCCTTTACGCCTGGATGGATCGCGGCCCCTGTTTAGGGCGTGGCTATCCAGCCGTTGCGCCTGGCTTCTTCTACACCGAGGAGGCCGAGGAGGACTTCGTTGGGAGTGCCCGCGAACTCAGGGTGGTACTCGAAGCGGTTGCGCTCGAAGTATTGCACTCGGTAGCCATTCTCCATTACTTCCTCGGAGATCGGGTAGCCGAAGATTGCCAGCCCACCGTGCGACTGCCAGTAGTTGAGGAATGGGCCGCTGAGCGAGTGCTGCGTCTCCTTGAAGTAAGCCTTGTCCTTGTCGCTCTGGAAGGGCGCGCCGGGCAAGAAGGTGCGCCCACTCGACGTCTCAACTCCAAGCAGGCCCATGAGCACTTCATTTGGGGTGCCCGCGAACTCAGGGTGATACTCGAAGCGGTTGCGCTCGAAATATTGCACGGTGTAAGGCTTGCCGTCTGTGGCGCTCGTCTCGGTAAACTCCTCAGAGATCGGATAGCCGAAGATCGGCAGCCCGCCATTAGCCTGCCAGAAGTTGAGGAAAGGCCCCTTCAAGGTATGGCCTACAGGTGGGAAGTAGAGGAGAGTACGGGTATTAGGCGCTGCGGCAACGCGATCAAAAGCGGGTGGCCTCGCCCCTGCCAGCGTCAAATCAACCGTTTTTACGTCGCTGGCTGTGCCGTCTACCTGCACGGTGTAGGGGCCGACCGAGGGGGTGCCATCTGCGGAAGCCGACAGCGCATAGATGCCGGACGAGAGGTTGGCGAAGGTGTAAGCGCCCTTTGCGTCGGGCCGCGCCGTAAGCTCAGGGCCGCTCACCCCGAGCGATGGCTTGAGATGGACCGCCGCGTTGCTCAGGTTGGTGCCGCGCACGCTGCCCTTTACAACAGACTGCCCGCCGTTGCCGCCGCTGGCCGATACGGTCAACTCTACACTGGCGCGAGAGCCGCTCCTGGAGCCGGCTGCGGTGAGCGCGGCTTGACCCGCCGGGATGCCCGCAGGCAAGGCGACCTCGGCGCGGAAGCCGCCTTGCCCGTCAGATTGAGCATTACCTACAGGCTTGACATTTCCGTCGGAGGTAAGGATTGAAAAGTCTATGATCTCGTTAGCTCCGAAGCCTGAGCCAATAATGGCTAGAAGCGCGCCGGGGGCAACTGTCGTGCTATCGAGCTTGAGGGTGGGGCCTTGAGTAGCTGCCCTGGTAGGTACGGGGCCTGCGGTGCCTGTGGCCTGCGCGATTGGCGTTGGGGTGCGCGGAGGGGGCGGACCCTGCCGAGCCATCTGCACAGCGCGGAGGGCATTCAGGCGGCCATAGCCGTAGTGTATGTCTACGCCAGGATCGCCAACATCGTCCGCCGAGTCTTCGATGATATACTTAACCTGGTCAGCGGTGAGAGAGGGATTGACCGACCAGACGAGGGCGGCCACGCCCGAAGCGAAGGGGCTTGCTGCCGACGTGCCATTGCCGTATTCATAGCCAAGATTACCATCACTCCACGAAGTGCTCAGAATACCTACGCCCGGCGCGGAAACGCCCACGTAGCTGCCGAACGAGGAAAAGCCTGTGTAGGTGTCACTGCGGCCCGTGGCGGCTACAGCAAGCACGGTGTCGTAGGCGGCGGGATAGCCAGGCTTGCCATCAGGGGTATTGCCTGCGGCGGCCACAAGCAGCACGTTTTTGTCGTGGGCATACTTGACTGCGTCCTGCATAACGGGCGTATTTATATCTCCGCCCAGGCTGGCGTTGATGATGCGCGCGCCATGATCCGTAGCCCACCGTATGCCCTGCGCGATTGTCTCCTCCGAGCCTGAGCCGCGATCACTGAGTACTTTCACAGGCATTATCCGCGCGCCCCACGAGATGCCGACCACGCCCGTGCCGTTGTTGCTGCTTGCGGCGGCTATACCTGCGGTATATGTGCCGTGGCCGTTGTCGTCCGATGGATCGCTATCGTTGTTTACGAAGTCGTAGCCGGGGACAATCTTGTCTTGCAGATCAGGGTGGTCGGCGGCGGTGCCGGTATCGAGTACGGCGATTACAATGCTATTGGAGCCTGTGGTAATGTCCCACGCCTGCTCTGCCTTGATTTGAGTGACGCCCCACTGCTGCTGGGCTGCGTATTCTGGGTCGTTAGGAGCATTTGTTGCATAGAATAGATGGTTAGGCCCTGCGTAAGAGACTGCGCCTGTAGAGATCAATGCGCTCGCAGCCGAGGCCACATCGAGGTTGGAGCCTTCAGCGCTGGTCAGCTTGTAGGTGCCAGGCATCACTTCTTCAGCGCCACCGAGCTGGAAGCGAGCAAGCATGTCGCCCAGGTCACGGGAGGGCGTTATCGCTTTTCCAGCTACGGCGCTTAGAGCGTCTGGATTTTTGAGTTTTATCAGTATTTCGCCCGGCACATAGTCGAGGCTGCTCTTCACCACCGGTGCGCTGAGTGGGCGCGCATTGGCGATGTCGCCAGGACGCGAGGAGGTTGGGCCCCGCCCGTCGCTGGCATACATACCTCCGGGCACAGCCAGTGCCAGAAGCATCAAGCCGCCTACTAAAGCTGTGATTTGTTTCGACCGGGCGCTGTTAACCCTTCTCATGCGAAGACTCCTTTTTTCAAAGCACGTAATACGGCTGCGGCTATACAGGCTGAGTTAGGAAGGCCGCGTTTCATAACGTTTTATGTAGTATACCAGAAAGAGCAAAGGCCTCAACGTAAGTAAGTTGTTCAGAATAGGGGTAGGGAAAGGACCCTCACCCCCAACCCCCTCTCCCATGAAGGGAGAGGG
>JADMIH010000296.1 GCA_015478675.1 Chloroflexota bacterium
TCGAGGATTTCCGTGAGCATATGCTCGGCGAGGTTGAGCATACCCCAGTCATAAAGAGGCCGCCCACAGCAGAGAGGGCGTTGCGGCACAGCCACGCTGTAGCCCGCCGCCTGAAGCACCTCGAACGCCGACATAGCAATTTCGGGGTGAAAGTGGTTGTTGAAAGTATCGGGCCAGAGTATCACACGGGGACGATTCTGGTCGCCATCCAGCGCGGAGGCCCAGTATCCGTCCTGAAGTGTCGAGCGCTCCTTGAACCACTCCTTGAAGGTCTGCTCAGCAAAGCGCGGTACAGTGCGCTGCCGGGCGATGCCGCCCAACGCCTTGGAGATGTTACTCAGCAGCGGCGCATGAGTGAGCGAGTTTACTGCGCGCGGCATATGCGACGCCAACCGCGCCCACCAGTAGATCAGCCCCATCGTGTATGCGCTCACGGGGCGCAGCCTGCCCGCATAGTAATGCGACAAGAACTCGGATTTGTACGTCGCCATGTCTACGTTCACCGGGCAGTCGCCTTTACACCCCTTGCACGCCAGGCAGAGGTCGAGCGCGTCTTTGACATGCTCGCTTCGCCACCCTTCCGAGATAACCTCGCCACGTAACATCTCGAAGAGGAGCCGGGCGCGGCCTCGCGTGGAATCTTCTTCCTCACGCGTCACCATGAAGCTGGGGCACATAGTGCCACCCGCCAGTCTGCGGCACTCGCCAACCCCTACACAGCGCTGCGTCGCTCTGGCGAAGCTGCCTCCATCTTCGATGAAGTTGAAGTGAGTGAGAGGCCGGGCAGGGTTGTAGTCCGGACCGAGGCGCAGGTTCTCGTCCACCCTGTAGGGGTCAATCACCTTGCCGGGGTTCATCTTCCAGTCGGGGTCCCAGATCGCCTTGAAGTCGCGGAAGGCATGCATAAGCTCTTCCCCAAACATACGTGGCAGGAACTCGGCGCGGGACTGCCCGTCGCCATGCTCACCGGAGAGGGAGCCGCCGTAGCTCAGCACCAGGTCAACAGCGTCGCTCATGAAGCGGCGGAAGCTGGCGACCCCCGGCTCTGTGTGCAGATCGAAGTCTATGCGCGTATGCACGCACCCCTGGCCGAAGTGGCCGTAGAAAGCGCAGGCGTAGCCGTATTTATCGAGCAACTTGCGCAAGTCGCGCAGGTAGTCGCCCATCCTGTCGGGCGGCACCGCGGAGTCTTCCCAGCCGGGCCACTCGTCCTTTTCACCGGGGACCTTTGCGGTAGCGCCGAGGGCCGCTTCGCGCACTCGCCAGATGCGTTCTGCCTGGCGTGAGTCATCAAAGAGCTTCATGACCGGAGCATCACCCTTGCCTTTGAGCGCCTCCATCAGGCCCCGAACCTGGCGATTTGCATCATCTTTGCTCTGCGAGCCAAACTCGGCCAGCAGCCAGCCTCCACCATCCGGCAGGAGCGCAACGTCATCGGGCAGCAGCTTCTCCTTCTTCATACCGTTGATGAGGCGGTCGTCGAAGCCTTCCAGGCCAATAGGCTTGTGCGCGATTATCTCCGGAATGTGGTCGCAAGCATGGTAAATATCGGGGTAGCCGAGGACGAGGAGGGTGCGGGCAGGTGGGCTGTTTACCAGGCGCACAACGGCTTCGAGCACAGTAACACATGTGCATTCGCTACCCACAAGCGCGCTCGCCACGTTAAAACCCGCCTCCGGCAAGAGGGCAGGCAGATTGTAGCCGGAGACGCGGCGCGGTATGTCGGGATAGCGCTCCCTGATCTGCTCAGAGTAACGGTCGCGCAGAGCTTTGAGCCGGGCGTAAATGGCGGCGCGGCGACCGCCCTGGCGGATGATGAGGGCGAGGTCCTCTTCACTTGTTCTACCAACGCGCAGCCGCAAGCCGTCATAAGTGACTATCTCCAGCTCCTCTACGTTGTCGGAGGTCATGCCTGCGATCACGGAGTGAACGCCGCAGGAGTTGTTGCCTATCATCCCGCCCAGGGTGCAGCGATTGTGAGTAGCGGGGTCGGGGCCATAGGTCAGGTTGTATTTCTCGGCGGCGTCGCGCAGATCATCCAGGATAACGCCGGGCTGCACGCGGGCTATCTTCTTTTCAGCGTCTACCTCGATTACTTTGTTCAGGTACTTCGAGAAGTCTATAACAACAGCCAGGTTGCAACACTGTCCGGCCAGGCTCGTGCCTCCGCCGCGTGCGAGCACGGGCACGCCTCGCCTGTGGCACGCGCTGATGGCGCTAACCACATCCTCTATGCTCTTTGGAATAACCACCCCAACAGGCACCTGGCGGTAGTTGGAAGCGTCAGTCGAGTAGAGAGCGCGGCTGCCGTCGTCGAAGCGCACTTCGCCTTGCAGCTTACTTCGTAGCTCCACCTCCAGCGATTCCACCTCTGACATCGAAACTACAGGCGGTATAGTTGCTGGGCTTTTGCTTTGAGTTACACTGCTCATGTACCTGTTCCTTGTACCTGTACAGCGCCTTCGCGGTCAGGCTCGTGCCCCGCGCCGCTCTGTGGCGCTCGCGTTTGCTCATCGGAGCTATCTTCTCTCGCCAGCTCCCAACGTCCCGGCTTCTGCTCCCAGCTTGCTACAGCGCCTGCGGGCCGCAGCCACGAGCCAACTGCCCAGGCAAACACAGCACGCATTTCGAGCCAACGTCGCTCCTTGCCGCGTGGGGCTTTATCACTGCCAGGCATTAATGTTCCTCCAATGAATTAGCAATTATGAATTGCGAGTTACGAACGTTCACTATTATCATGCCTGTCAGCCCACCGCTAACTCATAATTCGTAATCCGTAATTCCGCCGCAGGTAGTCAGCCGTACGCGCCGCGAGCGCCGAGATGGTCAACGCGGGGTTGGACGAGCCTTGCGTGGGGAGCACGCTGCCGTCACAGATAAAGAGGTTAGGCACGTCCCAGCTACG
>JADMIH010000297.1 GCA_015478675.1 Chloroflexota bacterium
AAGTAAGAGGGCTGCGACTTCGGCTGAGGGCCATGGAGTGCACCAAGCAAGATGGCACGCAGAGCTTTGCGTGAATCGCTGACGCAGTCCTCAATAAGCGCCTCACGGTAGCGGCACAACGTAGTAAGCACATCCCTGTGAAAAGCCGACTCCCAGAACTCGCCATCGGGTACATCCTTCGGTTCTGTGTGGCTACCGAGTATAGCACGCGCGGTCTCGATAATCTCCTCTGGTGTCGCGTCGGCTAGCTTGGCTTCAGCAACGGCGGCAGCTACGGGGCTACTATCGATCCCAATCGAAGGCAGTCCGAGGAGGCGGCTAGCGTAATTCGTCGTACCCCGCCCGCAGAACGGGTCGAGCACCCACTGGCCCGGCTCAGCGTGCTGCTGTAGGACACCATAAGGGAAGCTCAGCGGGAACATGGTGAAGTAGGGGCAGATGCCGTTTAGAGCTACGTTGCCTGGAAGGGCCGAGCCTGAACTGGGGGTTGCCACTTCAGTTTGCCCCCCTTCCGGCCCTCACGTATGTGGTGCCGCCTCGCTCCTGGTTGCGGTACGAATGCCACGCCACGTCCTGCGCACCTAGAAGCTCATCGAGGGCTTTACGAACCAGACGGTAGGCCAAGCCATCTCGATTATCAAGGGTTTCGGGCAGGTGACTCACCAAGAACGCCTTGATAGTGCCCCAGGCGACACCATCCCCTTTTATCCTGCTCATCAACTCATGGTCACGTCCGAGCGTCTCGATAGCGTTGCGCTCGTACACGGCAAGGGCATCTATCTCGGCGCCCGAGACCTCTCCCGCCCCGTCCCCAGCGTCTGCCATGTCAGCGAATAGAGACTCTTGGAGCGGACCCGTATGATCGTGTCCGTTGCCCGATCTCGGCGACGTACCGACTGTGACCTCGAGCTCCCTGGATGCTTCCTGCAATGTAGCCTGGAATATGCCAAGTAATTCCTGGGCAAAGGTCTGAGCGGCCGCTTGGTTGTACTCCGGGTCACGCAGCCGGTACATCTTCTCGAAAGAGAGGGCGCGGATCGACACAGGGTACGGCTTCCCTCCTACAGAACTCCAGAAGACGCCTTGGCCGGGAATCGGTTCATTCAGCAGCACACTGAGGAGGTCCTCGCTGAAATGCGCATTGGCCCGCTGGACGCTCATCAAGTCGGAGGCCGAGAGGAGGTGGAAGATGAACCAGTTGTCACCCTGGCTCAGAATCTCCATTGGTATGCTTCCCGGCTGCTGCGTGATAAGCAGTGCGCCCAGGTCGTACTTCCTTCCCTCTTTCACCCACGCTATGTAAGGCGCGGCAGCCGAGGCCCGCTCATTGAGGACCGACTGCGCTTCTTCAACTACCGCGATCGTAGGGATGGTGCGTGGCTCTGCTGCCGTGAACTCTTCCTGGTTACGGTCGAAGATACGCTGGAGGATCAACCCCGAAAGGATGAGCGCAGGCCCGCCCCGCATCTGGGAAACGTCAATGACGCACAGCTTGCCCTGAGAGAGGGCATAGAGGAGCATATCCATCAACTGGCTGCTCCTGTCGTGCAGAGTGCGCACGATGGTCGTCATGTTGCTGCGCGCCGCCGTCGATTCCGCCTCCTGGCCCGGCTCCAGCTGCAGAAGCCGCTGAATGTCTGCCTGGGGCGTCTGGTTGCCGTTCACGTCTATGAGATTTACCAGTTCCTCCCAGCGATCCTGGCTCAGAGCTCTGAGCTTGCGCACGTTCTGCTGATCCTGGCGTTCTGGCGAGAGGGCTATAGCGATAACATCCGCAGGTCTCAGCCTTCTGATGTCGAGCTTGATGCCGCCAGCGACGAACGATTGGTAGAACGGGCTTGGCCCGCGCCGCGACGTGAAGACGACCAACTTGTCTTGCAATTCCGGCACGTCGCAAAGGCCGGGCCGGCCCTTGTCGTCAGGCCAGAAATATTCCCCATCGGGGTCGAACAACACAGTGCCGACCGGTACTTCCCTCCCGCCGCGTTTGGTAACGGTCGGGGTGTGCTCATATAGCTTGCTGAAGAGGAGCTTGTTGAGGTTGGACTTGCCGAAACCCGCACGCGCAAACACGAACGAGCGCCGAGACACCAGGCTCTCTACGGGGAAGCGGATAAGGACCTCGGGAGACTTTATCTGCATCCAGGGCTCCGGCTCCAAGGTGGAACTCCCCTCAGAGTAGATGTATTCGCCGAGTGCGAAGTGTCCTATGGTCGCCCCAGAGACGTTGTGCCCGGCTATTTCTCTCAGGACCTCATCGCTGAGGAAAGCCACTGCACTGCCTACATGAGGCAACCGCCTGTGCGAAGGCACGAACGAGAGGGTGCCATTCTGGTTGCTGCGCAGCACGCCGAGCACCCGGATGTTGACACGGTACTTGAGGTACTGCTCGCGCAGGTCCTCCGGGACTGGTCGGTGCTCTCGCACAGCCCGAATGTTGAACTCCTCGCCGGCACCATATGCGAGCTTGCCCTCAGATGAGAAGGCCGCTATCCGTCCCAGTACGGCCTCATCCGGCGTTTCCAACTGCACCAGCACGAAAGCGCCGTGCATCGGGCGGCTCTGGAAGTCGCTCCTGTAGGGGAGGGCCAGGTCCGCGTGGAACTCCAGTCCTCCTTCCTGAAAACCCCTGAAGACACCTACGATTTGCTCGTCCGGGAAAAGCTCGATACGTGGCACGGCTTCTTCTCCTTCCTGCCTCGGATATTCGGTTCGCTCCTATGAGACCCTCTTGGCTCGTCAATCGTAACGCCTCTGGGCTGGATCAGCCTCCTGCAGCCGAAAGACATCCAACAGACTGGCGTCGCCACCGAGCATCGCCCTCAGTCCGGCGTAGACATCATCCTGCAGGACATCGAAGTCGAAGTCGACGAGAGCGGCGTTTT
>JADMIH010000298.1 GCA_015478675.1 Chloroflexota bacterium
AAAACGCCGCTCTCGTCGACTTCGACTTCGATGTCCTGCAGGATGATGTCTACGCGGGACTGAGGGCGATGCTCGGTGGCGATGCCAGTCTGTTGGATGTGTTTCGGCTTCAGGAAGCTGATCCCGCACAGAGGCGTTACGACTGAGAGTCCTCCGAGTCCCATAGGAGTAAACGGAGTATAGGAGGCTGGAAGGAGAAAGAACCGTGCCACGCATAGAGCTTTTCCCAGATGAGCAGATAGTAGGCGTGTTCAGAGGCTTTCAGGAAGGAGGCCTGGAATTCCACGCGGACCTGGCCCTCCCCTACAGGAGCGACTTCCAGAGCCGCCCGATGCACGGCGCTTTCGTGCTGGTGCAGTTGGAAACGCCGGATGAGGCCGTACTGGGACGGATAGCGGCCTTCTCATCTGAGGGCAAGCTCGCATATGGTGCCGGCGAGGAGTTCAACATTCGGGCTGTGCGAGAGCACCGACCAGTCCCGGAGGACCTGCGCGAGCAGTACCTCAAGTACCGTGTCAACATCCGGGTGCTCGGCGTGCTGCGCAGCAACCAGAATGGCACCCTCTCGTTCGTGCCTTCGCACAGGCGGTTGCCTCATGTAGGCAGTGCAGTGGCTTTCCTCAGCGATGAGGTCCTGAGAGAAATAGCCGGGCACAACGTCTCTGGGGCGACCATAGGACACTTCGCACTCGGCGAATACATCTACTCTGAGGGGAGTTCCACCTTGGAGCCGGAGCCCTGGATGCAGATAAAGTCTCCCGAGGTCCTTATCCGCTTCCCCGTAGAGAGCCTGGTGTCTCGGCGCTCGTTCGTGTTTGCGCGTGCGGGTTTCGGCAAGTCCAACCTCAACAAGCTCCTCTTCAGCAAGCTATATGAGCACACCCCGACCGTTACCAAACGCGGCGGGAGGGAAGTACCGGTCGGCACTGTGTTGTTCGACCCCGATGGGGAATATTTCTGGCCTGACGACAAGGGCCGGCCCGGCCTTTGCGACGTGCCGGAATTGCAAGACAAGTTGGTCGTCTTCACGTCGCGGCGCGGGCCAAGCCCGTTCTACCAATCGTTCGTCGCTGGCGGCATCAAGCTCGACATCAGAAGGCTGAGACCTGCGGATGTTATCGCTATAGCCCTCTCGCCAGAACGCCAGGATCAGCAGAACGTGCGCAAGCTCAGAGCTCTGAGCCAGGATCGCTGGGAGGAACTGGTAAATCTCATAGACGTGAACGGCAACCAGACGCCCCAGGCAGACATTCAGCGGCTTCTGCAGCTGGAGCCGGGCCAGGAGGCGGAATCGACGGCGGCGCGCAGCAACATGACGACCATCGTGCGCACTCTGCACGACAGGAGCAGCCAGTTGATGGATATGCTCCTCTATGCCCTCTCTCAGGGCAAGCTGTGCGTCATTGACGTTTCCCAGATGCGGGGCGGGCCTGCGCTCATCCTTTCGGGGTTGATCCTCCAGCGTATCTTCGACCGTAACCAGGAAGAGTTCACGGCAGCAGAGCCACGCACCATCCCTACGATCGCGGTAGTTGAAGAAGCGCAGTCGGTCCTCAATGAGCGGGCCTCGGCTGCCGCGCCTTACATAGCGTGGGTGAAAGAGGGAAGGAAGTACGACCTGGGCGCACTGCTTATCACGCAGCAGCCGGGAAGCATACCAATGGAGATTCTGAGCCAGGGTGACAACTGGTTCATCTTCCACCTCCTCTCGGCCTCCGACTTGATGAGCGTCCAGCGGGCCAATGCGCATTTCAGCGAGGACCTCCTCAGTGTGCTGCTGAATGAACCGATTCCCGGCCAAGGCGTCTTCTGGAGTTCTGTAGGAGGGAAGCCGTACCCTGTGTCGATCCGCGCCCTCTCTTTCGAGAAGATGTACCGGCTGCGTGACCCGGAGTACAACCAAGCGGCCGCTCAGACCTTTGCCCAGGAATTACTTGGCATATTCCAGGCTACATTGCAGGAAGCATCCAGGGAGCTCGAGGTCACAGTCGGTACGTCGCCGAGATCGGGCAACGGACACGATCATACGGGTCCGCTCCAAGAGTCTCTATTCGCTGACATGGCAGACGCTGGGGACGGGGCGGGAGAGGTCTCGGGCGCCGAGATAGATGCCCTTGCCGTGTACGAGCGCAACGCTATCGAGACGCTCGGACGTGACCATGAGTTGATGAGCAGGATAAAAGGGGATGGTGTCGCCTGGGGCACTATCAAGGCGTTCTTGGTGAGTCACCTGCCCGAAACCCTTGATAATCGAGATGGCTTGGCCTACCGTCTGGTTCGTAAAGCCCTCGATGAGCTTCTAGGTGCGCAGGACGTGGCGTGGCATTCGTACCGCAACCAGGAGCGAGGCGGCACCACATACGTGAGGGCCGGAAGGGGGGCAAACTGAAGTGGCAACCCCCAGTTCAGGCTCGGCCCTTCCAGGCAACGTAGCTCTAAACGGCATCTGCCCCTACTTCACCATGTTCCCGCTGAGCTTCCCTTATGGTGTCCTACAGCAGCACGCTGAGCCGGGCCAGTGGGTGCTCGACCCGTTCTGCGGGCGGGGTACGACGAATTACGCTAGCCGCCTCCTCGGATTGCCTTCGATCGGCATCGACAGCAGCCCCGTAGCCGCCGCTGTAGCCGAGGCCAAGCTAGCCAACGCTACACCAGACGAGATCATTGAGGACGCACGTGCAATACTCGATAGTCACATAGAACCGAAGGATGTACCCGATGGCGAGTTTTGGGAGTGGGCTTTTCACAAAGATGTGCTTACTACCTTGTGCCGCTACCGTGAGGCGCTTATTGAGGACTGCGTCAGCGACTCGCGCAAGGCTCTGCGTACCATCTTGCTTGGTGCACTCCATGGCCCTCAGCCGAAGTCGCAGCCCTCTTACTT
>JADMIH010000299.1 GCA_015478675.1 Chloroflexota bacterium
GGTGCATTGCTGCTGGCCGGCGGCGGGGCCATTGCGGTCTACCAGGCATCGGCGAACGCCAAAAAATATCTGCCGCTGGTGCAGTCCGCAGCCGGGCAATACGGCATGCCCTGGCAACTGTTGGCCGCCCAAATCCAGCAGGAATCAAATTACGATCCGAACGTGATCAGCTATGCCGGCGCCATCGGCATCGCGCAGTTCATGCCATCGACCGCGGCCAGCAACGGGGTCAACCCCTACGATCCCAACAGCGCGATTCCGGGCATGGCGCGATTGATGAGCGGATACGCCGCCCAGTATGGAAGCTGGCAGCAGGCCCTGGGGGCCTATAACGCCGGCCCGGGGGCGGTGGACTCCGCGCTCAGCCAGGCATCGCAATACGGTGGCGGATGGTTGAGTTATATGCCCGAGCAGACGCAGAATTACGTGCCGAAGATAGTGGCTAACTCGGGACTGGTGCTCACATGAAAACATGGCTCACTCTGGCTCTCTTGGGGGGCGTGGGTTACTGGCTGCTGAAACAATCATCCGCCCCTGCGGCATCGACGGCTGGGCCATCGGGCACCAGCCTGTCGGTAGTGCCGCTGCCGGCCGGGGCGGTTAAGGTCTTCACCGTATCCGGAAACACCATCTATCGGGATGCGTCCGGAAATTATTATGCACAGCAGGGCACCAGCGCGTATGTGATGCCTCTGACCAGGACGAACGCAGAACATTTGTTGTTGGGATATTTAACCACCGGAGGATGAGAAATGAACGCACTACAAATTGCTTTGACATTTACCCTGCATGAGGAAGGCGGATGGGTGGACAATCCTACGGATCACGGCGGCCCCACCAATCACGGGATTACTCAGAGCACCTATGACCAATATCGAAAGTCCAAAGACCAGCCGCTGCTGACGGTACGGTTTATCGCTGCCCAGGAGCTGGAGGATATCTATCGGGGCATGTTCTGGTGGCCCGCGCATTGCAATGACATGCCGTTGCAGTTGGCCGTTTGTCATTTCGATTGGGCGGTGAACCACGGCCCCCCCGGAGCCATCAAAACGCTGCAGCAGGCCCTGGAGGTGGAGATCGATGGAGTGTTTGGACCGCATACGAGAAAGGCGATGCTGGATGCGGTGGACGGCACCCTGGAGGAGCTTCTGGATACCTATTGCGCTCTGCGCCGGGACTTCTACATCGAGGATGCGGAAAAAGACCCATCGCAGCAGCAATTCGAGAAGGACTGGCTGGGCCGCGATGAACGCGTGCGCAACTATGTGGAGACATTGGGAGGCTGAGCATGTGGGATAAAATAAAATCGATCCTGAGTGATACCGCGCCGCTGATCGGAACATTGGTGGGCGGACCCGCCGGCACGGCCATCGGCAGTCTGTTAAGCAGTGCGCTCGGAACGCCCAATAATCCCGATGCCATTTATGCAAAACTTCAATCGGATCCGACCGCCCTGGCGAAAGTCCGGGAGCTGGAAATCAAACAGCAGGTGCAGTTACGGGCATTGATGGTTCAGGCAGAGACCCAGCGCCTGGCGTCCGATACGTCCCGGATACAGGCGGTGAACGCCACCATGCGCGCGGAGATTCAGGACAAGAGAGGATATTGGCGCGAGGCATTCGGGTATATCTCCGCCGCATGTTTTGCGATGGAGGTGGGCGCGGTGGTCTACGTGTTGGTGTGGAATCCCACCGCGGCGGGAGCGGCATCGGCTCTGATATCCTCCCTCACCATGCTGTGGGGAGTCCCCTTGTCGGTGTTGGGCATTACCGCCTGGCACGCCGGCGCGGCGGATCGGTTGAAGCTGGGCGATACCAGCCTCTCGGCGGCGATGGCCGCACGAACAAAAAAATGAGGTCATCGTATGAACTGGGATCCTAAACACATAGCCATAGAGATCGGCATGCGAGTGGCTACGGGCATGATCGCCGGACTGCTGGCGTCCTGGGTGACCCTGCAGGTGATGCAGCAGGAAATACACGACATGAACACGACGATCGCCGCCCAGGGCATCGCGATCAATCACGCGAACGCACGTGTCGACTCCCTGGAACTCCTCCTTCTGGATGACAGCCGTGGGGGCAAAAAATCCGACGATTTTTCGTCGGATTCCTTGCGTCTCTACCGTGACTTGCCTCCATGAGTTCGTCCCCTCCCTTTGATTTCTCCTTCGCCCCCATCGCCGGCGTCAGCCAGCCGACGCCGGGGACCCCGAGCCCCCTGGAGATCGCGCTCAACGCCCTGGCCCCCATCCCGGACCTGACGGCCCCGCTGGCCACCCTAGCGCCGATCTCGACGACGGGGCTATCGGTGGGCCAGCCGTTGACCAGGGTATCGGCCACCGGGCAGGTGGGCGCCGGTACGGGGGGTTCCGGGGGGCTGGGGGCGTCCTTAGGGCAACTGGCCCCCCTGTTGGCAGCAGGGGCGTTGTTGGTGGGGCTGGCGATGGTGATAGGCAGACCCTCTAAACGCCCCCCTCCCCCTGAGCCCCGATAAAACGGCCGATTTCGCCGGCTGGCGGCATGGCCATCCCTAGTAATGGGCGATAATCGTCCGTAGAGCCTCATATTCCCCCACGGGTTGTGGTATTATCGGTTCGGCAGCGCTCGCTGCACCACCTGGCAGTGGTTTCCTGTAGGACGGCCCCGACATCACACTCGGGGCCGTTTTTTGTGGTAGGCTCCAGTGGCCAGCCCCATACAGGAAACGAGCCATGTCAAAAACCACCAGACGATCCATACCAAAGAGTACCCTGCTACATTGCACTCCCGGTGATCCGAGCTACATATTTAGCGGATACCGCGTACAGCCTATTGCAAAATGTTCAAGTCAAAGCGTTGCCGCTACCATCGTCCGTGACTGCAATGCGCACGAAGCGCT